>JAXDMI010000193.1:0-7630 GCA_034666145.1 Myxococcales bacterium
GGCTCGTGCTTCCCGCGATCGGGCTCGCGGTGGCGGCCGGGATGTATGGGCTTCGCGTCGCGACGCATGCGACGAGCGCATCGAACGCCGCCGATGCCGGATCGACGATGGCTTGCACAGTCGCCTCCTCGCGGACGATCCCGGTCGGCCCCGACGATCGCCTCGCGATCCTCCCCGACGGAACGGTCGTCATCGCGCGCGACATCCACAAGGGTCTGAAGCTCGAGAACCTCTCGGATGGCGGCACGACCCTCGCGCCGGGCAACCCGATGATCGCCGCGATCGGCCACAATTATGACGACGTCGTGCTCCGCGGCGTCACGTACGAAGGCGCTCCCGCCACCTTCGTGCAGCTCGATCAGGAGGCGCTCGGTACGTTCATCGGTGTCTTCAGCCCGGACGCGACGGTGAGCCAGCGCGTCCCCGGACCGGTGAACGGCATCGCCGCGGCCACGTTCGGCAAAGGCGTCGTCATGGTGTCGACCACGCCGGAGGGCGGACATGCCCGGCCCTGGGGCATGACGAGCGGCGCCGAGGCGTTCCTCCTCGCGCGGGCTGCCGGCATCCATCGCACGAGCATCGAGGAAGGTGGAGCAGCCGCGCCGTCGGTCGCCGTTCAGGGAGACCGCGTCGCCGTCGCGTACCGCTTCGGCACGGAGATCCATTTCGCGCGGCTCGACGAAGGCCTCGCTCGGATCGGTGACGTCCAGACGGTCGCGCAGACGACGTCGGCGCCCGCGGTCGCGTTCGCGCCGGGCAACGTCCCCGCGGTCTTCTGGGTCGACGACGCCGGCGGCAAGACGCGCCTCTACGGCTCCGCGCTCGTGCCCGGCTCGACCGGAACCAGCGCATTCTCGCCGCCGAAGATCGCGACGGCCGAGCCGCTCTCGCCGCGTGCCCCCGTCACGGCGCAGCTTCCGGACGGCGCATGGGTGGTGGCGTGGATGGCATCGACGGGCGGCCTCTCCACGCTGCGCGTGTCCCCGATCGGCGAAGCAGGAGAGCTGACCTCCAAGGCGGACCTCGCGTCGAGCTCCACGATCGACGCCCTCCGCGCCGTCTCGACCAGCAAGGGCGTCGATTTCTGGTGGTACGAGAGCGAGTCTCTCGTCCGCATGGCCGAGGTGACCTGCCCTGTTCGCCGATGACGTCGCTCGTCGATGAGCCGAGGCGGCGCGTTCTCGGCTAGGATGGGAGCAATGGCTCATCGGCCCTCTCGTCGCGGACGCCGTCCATGACGACGCGCAACGTGAAGGGGGTCCTGTTCTCGGACTACGTGCGGATGATCCGCAGCCACAAGAGCGTGGACTGGTCGGCGCAGCTCCCGCGCGAGGACCTGTTCTATCTGCGCACCAAGGTCGAGCCCGACGAGTGGTATCCGATGGAGACCTTCGAGCGCTTCGGCAACGTGATCCTCAAGGAGGTCGCGTCCGGTGACGTCGAGGCGGTGCGAATGTGGGGACGCATGTCCGTCGACCAGCTCGCCTTCGCCACGCCGTCGCTCATCGCCGAGGGCGATCCCGTCGACACGATGATGCGCTTCCGCGTGCAGCGCGCGACGTACTTCGACTTCGAGGCGCTCGAGATCCCGACGCTCACGGTCGACCACGCGCACGTCGTGATCCACTACTTCATGGGGCCCGTCGCCGAGGAGGCCGCGTCGTTCCAGACGATGGGCTTCTTCGAGCGGCTCCTCGAGCGCGCCGGCGCGCAGGGGATCTCGGCTCGCTTCCTCGAACAATCGTGGATCGGCGACCCGCGCACGCTTCTGTCGCTCTCGTGGTTCAGCCA
The DNA here is from genome assembly GCA_034666145.1 of Myxococcales bacterium. Lineage (GTDB taxonomy): Bacteria > Myxococcota_A > Polyangia > Polyangiales > Polyangiaceae > Labilithrix. The sequence continues at coordinate 1,792 of JAXDMI010000193.1, forward strand.
GGACTGATTCACGATCGCGTGCGGTCGTAGGCGGCGAGGATCTCGTCGGGGTCCGCGCCCGACGCCGCGGCTTCGAGCGCGGCGCGGAGATCCTGCTGTGCCGTGCGCGTGGCGAGATCCTTCAGCCGCAGTCGCGCTTCGTCGTCGAGACGCGCGTGCAACGCGACGAGCGCTCCGACGCGCGCGGTGGGCTCCGCGTTGACGCCCTCGGCGATGCGCCAGAGCGTGTCTGCCTGCACCGTCGCCACGCGGTAGCCCTCGTCGGGACGCGCGAGCGTCGAGAGGTGCTTCGCCCAATCGCTCGTCTCCTGCTCGCCCTTCGCGAGCAACGCCTCGCCGGGATCGCGCGGGCGATGACGACGACCCAGGGTCCGGCGCAGACGAGTGACGAAGGCGCCCTGCTGGAGCGAGGCGGTCGCGTCGTTGTCCGCGCCGAAGCGCAGCACGAGCGTCTCCTCGCCGTTGAGGACCAACGTTGCGGTGTTGCCCACGGTCGTCACCTCGCGCATCGTCGAGAGCGCGATCGAACGCTGCCGTCCGCGATGGCGGAGCGTCAGGCCGTCGGCGCCGAGCGCGATGTCGGTGCGCACGCGCGCCCTCGGCAAGAGGAGCGCATATGCGAGCAACGCCGGCACCAGCGCGAGGAGCAGCGCCTCGTTGCGGCGAGCGAGGTACAGCACGCCGCCTGCGACGAGCAGCGCGCCGAGCGCGATCAGCAGGCGCGCCGCGAGCCAGCGCCCGCGTCCTCGCAACGGATCCTCCTCGACCGAGAACGTCGCGACGTGCTGCTCGAGATCGAGATCGAGCGCCGCGACCAGCGCGCGCGCCTTCTCTTCGTCCTCGACCTCGATGTGCACGTCGTCCTTCGCGCGGAGCGCCGTCACGTGGACAATCTGCCGGCCGCCCAGCAAGCCCTCGATCGCGACGTTCCGGATCTGCGCGCGGGGAAGCAACGATCGCCCACGAAAAACCACTCCGTCGCGATCGGCACGCAGTGGCCCTCGACGCTCGCCCTTCACGAAGCCGATGCCGTTCGGCGCGATGGCGGGCAGAAAGAAGAACCCGATCGCCTCGAGAGCGGCAACGAACGCGACGACATCTTGGAGGTCCGTGTTGCCGGTCACCTCGCAGAGGAGCGCGAGGAGCGCGGGGCCTCCGATCGCGACCGCGACCGCGAGACCGCGCCGCGATCGACCGGCGACGAGGACATGGCTCGCTCCGAACGCCGCCATCGCGCCGCCCTACGGATATCCGGTGACGGGCACGGCGGCATACGCGCGTGCGTTGCCGCCGTTGCCGAGCTGACCGAGTCCGTTCGCGCCCCAGCAGAGGACCGCGCCCTTCGCCGTGGTCGCGCACGAGTGATCGCCACCGGTCGAGACCACGAGCGCGCCCGATACGCCCACCACCGCTGTCGGCTTCGGGATCGACGCGTCGTCGGGGACCGAGCCCGAGCCGACCTGGCCATTGCCCGCGCTGCCCCAGCACCGCACCTCACCGGCGCGACGAACCGCGCAGCCGTGCTCGTACCCCACCCAGAGATCGACGGCGTCGGACACGACGTTGAGCGCGGGCGATGGGTTCGGCGCATCGTTGGGACTGCCCGTGCCGAGCTGTCCGAGATTGTTTGCACCCCAACAATTGATCTGCCCTGAAGACGCGCGGGCGCACGTGAAACGCGATGCCGCGACCACCTGCACGATGTCGCTCAGCGACGTGAGCAGCGACGGCAGGAGGCTCTCGGCCGTCGAGCCGTTGCCGAGCTGACCGTCGGTGTTCTTGCCCCAGCACGTGACGGCGCCGCCGGCAACGACCGCGCACGCGTGGTACTCGGCGGTCGCGATCGCCGTGGCGCCGGTGAGCTGCTGGACGGGCGCGGCGGTCGGGCGATCGACCTTCGTGCCGTCACCGAGCTGTCCGGCGTAGTTCGCGCCCCAGCACTGCACCGTGCCGCCCTGGATGAGCGCACACGTGAAGCTGGTGCCGGCCGCGATGGCGACGGCATTGGTGACTCGCTGGACGGCGACCGGCGACGACGATCGATTCAAGGTGCCGTCGCCGAGCTGGCCGAACGAGTTGATGCCCCAGCAGACGACGGTGCCACCACGGCGGATCGCGCAGGAGTGCGAGACGCCCGACGCGAGCGCGATGGCGTCGGTGAGCCCGGCGACGTCCTGCGGAACGGTGATGGGGTTGCGGGTTCCGCCGAACGGGACGCCGTCGCCGACCTGCCCTGCGCCGTTGTCACCCCAGCACTGCACCTTGCCGGAGGCCTGACGCGCGCACGTGTGATTGAAGCCGGCAGCGACGTGCACGCTGGGCTCGATCGGACCGATCGACGCGTCGAGATCGACCGGAGCATCGTCGTCGACCGACGCCTCATCGACGACCTGCGCCGCGTCCCTGTTGCGCGCGAGCGTCACGTCCTCGACGCCGACGATCGCGCTACAGGCGAGAGCCGCGCCGCTCGATGCCACCACTGCGAGCAGCGTCGCCAGCGCTCGGGAGCGACGCGATCGCGACGACGGGCTCACCCCTACGTCGTAGCACTCATTTACGACGTGTTCGCGCGCACCGCCGCGTCCGTCATCGATGCGAGGCCGTGATCCGCCGCGCGCGGTAGCGACGATCCGCCGGTAAAATGGGCTCGCGCGCGCCACCCTGCGGAATGCGCGGGCCTTCGCGCAACATGCGCAACCGCGCGTCGGTCGAGCGCTCCGCTCGCTCGGGCATGTGCCCTGCACATCGTCCGACATGCTCCTCCTCACCGGCCACAGGGTCGCGGTGCTCGGTCTCGCCACCGCCGCCCTCGCCATCGCCGTCCCCGGCTGCGCGTCGTCGACCGACGACCCCGGCGAGGACTATTCGGACTCGACATGGTCCGCGCTCTCGACCGACGACACCGCGCCGGCCGTGCTCGACGACGCAAAGACGGTGGAGGATCCCGCTGATCCGCCGGAGTCCCTCGACGAGACCGATGACACCGCTGCGTCTGCCGATGACGACGTCGATGACGAGAGCGAGTCCTCGGCCGCGGCCGATGCACCGTCCGATCTCTCGACGCTCACGGCGAAGAACGGCGGCGCGGGCACGTTCCAGAATGCGGTGCTCGGCAACTGCGCCGATCCCGGCGTCATCCACGACGGCACGAGCTTCATCGCCGCGTGCACCGGCGGCGGCTACCCGACGTTCTCGTCGCCCGACCTCGTGCACTGGACGGCATCGGGCCACATCTTCGGCGCGAAGAGCCGCCCCAAGTGGGCAAGCAAGAACTTCTGGGCGCCCGAGATCCATCACATCGGCAGCGGCTTCGTCGCCTACTTCGCGGCGTTCTCTCCGAAGCACGACGCGATGTGCATCGGGGCCGCGCGCGGACCTTCGGCGACGGGGCCGTGGGCCGACCTCGGACGCCCGCTCGTCTGCGACCAGGGCGTCGGTCTCATCGACGTCAACGAGTACACCGACGCGAAGGGCCGGCACTTCCTCTATTACAAGACGGAAGGCAACGCGCTCAGCCCGCAGCAGAAGACGATCATCTACGGCCAGCAGCTCGGCGCCGACGGCGTGAGCTTCGTCGGTCATCGCCATCGCCTCCTGAAGAACACGCTCGGCTGGGAGGGCGACGTCGTCGAGGCGCCGTTCGTGATCGCACGCGGCCGCTACTACTTCATGTTCTACAGCGGCTTTCGTTACTGCAACGGCACGTACGGCGTCGGCGTCGCGCGGGCACGCTCACCGCTCGGTCCCTTCAAGAAGAAGGGCGCACCGATCCTGAGCAGCAACGCGGGCTGGTCGGGGCCCGGTCACAACTCGGTGGTGAGCACGGGCGGCCACGACTGGATCGTCTATCACGCGTGGAAGGGCGCTCATCAGTGCCAGGACGGCGGCAATCGCCAACTCCTCATCGATCGCATCTCGTGGTCGAAGGGCTGGCCCTCGATCAACAACGGCACCCCGAGCCGCGCCCGCCACACCGCCCCAACCCCCTGACCCTGGGTCATTTCGGGCTCCCTGACCCTCGGTCATTTCGGGCTCCCTGACCCTGGGTCATTTCGGGCTGAATGACCCTCGGTCCGGATGGCTGAAATGACCCTGGGTCCGGAGGGTCATTTGCAGCAGCGGAAGCCCTGTTGGTAGAACGCGTGCTCGGGGCCGTGGGCGCGCGTTGCCGGCCGGCAGCGCGTGCGGACCGGTCCCCAGTAGCCGCCCTTGAGGATCGCGGGGCTGCCGGTCGGTGCGATCGACTTCGTGTACTCGTCGACGTTGCCGATCATGTCGTAGACGCCGAAGGGGCTCTTGCACTTCGGCTGCGAGCCGGAGGGAACGCCCTGCCAGAGCTTGTCGAGCTCGCGGATGATCGTGTCCTTGCTCTTGCCGTACGCGCTCGCATCGAACCAGCGCCAGGACTTGTCGACGACGCACGCGTCCTTGTCGCGATCGAAGCCGTACGGATAGGGCGTGGCGTCTTCGCCTTCGCACGCGAAGGTCCACTCCTCCTCGTTGCACAGGCGCTTGCCGTCGCTCTCGCACAGCTTCTTCGAGTCGAACCAGTTGACGTAGATGAGCGGGTACTCGCCCTTCCGGTTCGGGTACTCGAACCGGTCGATGCAGAAGCTCATGTCCTTCGTGGGCAGCTTGGCGCGAGCCGCCGCCCACTTGTCCTTGTCGAAGGACGCGCAGCGCTCGGGGAACTCCTTGTTGATCCACGACGAGCAGAACGACTTCTGCAGCTCGTCGCCCCAGCTGCACACCACCATCTTGCCCTTCACCTGGACCATGCCAGGGGCGCAGCTCCCGCGATTGCCCTCGGCGGCGTCGGTGGTCTCGGGCGTCTCGCCGGCAGCGGTCTTGATCTGCCAGTGGTTGGTCCCGACCTCGCGCCAGTCGTAGGTGAGCGGCTTGGGCTCGTTCGCATCGGCGACGGTCTCGCCGCGCGGCGTGCCGAGCACGAACGCGGCGAGCGCGCCGACCGCGACGAGCGAGCCGGAGACGAGCGCGCGGTGTCGCGACGAAGCCACGGGCGAAGCCTACCCGCGCACGGCGCCACCTGTCGCGCCGACGATCGGACGTCGACGCCCGCCGCCTCGCCTTCATCCCCGAGGTGGCCTACGATCTCCTTTTCGCGGAGGACGAATGCCCAGAAAATCCGGCGTAGGCGCGTTGGCAACGCTTCTCATCCTGGTGGCAGCAGCCCCTGCGGATGCGGACGAGACCGCGGCGGGCGCCGCGTCGGATCCGTTCGCGGCCGCCAGCATCTCCGGCGTGACGTTCGGCGCGGCCGGTGGTCTCTCAACATTCGTCGCCGATGCGGGATCGCGGCTGAAGTCCCGCTCTCCGGCGAGCCTTCAGGCGTACGGCGGCTATCGCTTTTCGAACGGGCTGTCGCCAGAGCTGGCGTTCTTCTCGACGAGCTCCGTGATGGCGCTCTCGCCCGGCTTGCGCTGGTGGCTTCCGGTCGACGGACGACTTCGACCGTGGATCGCCGCTCATACCGGCGTCGATCACGTCACGTTCACGTCGAGCGACACCGAGGACGGATACACGTACTGGAGCGTCGATGCGGGAGCGGGTCTCGACGTGATGCTCGCGCACGCCGTGAGCGTCGGGTTCGGTTGCGACTGGAGCTACGCGAACGCGCTCAACCCGTCGCGCGCGCAACCGGCCCCGGCGGGCAGCGTGGCGCCGCCAGAGCCTTCGAATGCCCTCAGCTGGATCACGCTGCGAGCCGGCTTGGGCGTCGTTCTCTGAATCTGAGCAGGCGGCACGGCCCCCGAGGCAGCGTGCGCAGAGTCAGTCCGGCCGGGCGCCGAGCAGGAAATGCAGCGCAGTCGGGAGGCGC
>JAXDMI010000194.1:0-11658 GCA_034666145.1 Myxococcales bacterium
CATTCGTTCCGGAGAAGAAGCGCTTCGTCCTCCGCTGGTCGAAGTGGCTCGCGGGCGCGGCTCCCACCGCGACGCAGAGCATCGGCACCGGCGTGCTCTCTGCCGTCACTCCGTCGCTAGCCATCGATCGCGGCCGCTTCCTCCTCGCGTGGGCCAACGACGACCAGAAGGCGAGCTCTGTGAAGGTCGGCGCGAGCGTCAACGGCATCGTGGCCATCGCCGGGCTCGCGAGCGTGGTCTCCACGCCGAGCTCGCTCGCGCGCGAGCCGGTGGTCGCGCTCGACGGCGACACCATGTTCGTCGCGTGGAAGGAGCTCGCCGGCGCCGAGCCCGAGGTCCACGCCGCGTCGATCAGCTGTCGGGAGTGACGGGCGCAGCGGGGGGCGCAACCGGCGGCGCAACGGGAGCAGCAGCGCCGCCGCGAAAGACGACCGCCGCGATGCGAAGCGTGGTGGCGTGCTCCATCATCTCCTTCGCGGTGAGCTCGGCGAGCGGATAGAACTCCTTCAGCTTCTCCACGTCGTTCGCGCAGCTCGACCACGTCTCGGCGACGCGCAGCACGCTCTCGAGGAGACGCGTCGACTCACCGAAGGCCTGACCCGCATGATCGAGGGCGGCCTGGTGCGCGCCGTTCTTCGTGACGTCGGCGGCGGCGCGCGCATCGACGTCCTCGGCGCCGGGCACGTCGAGCTTGAAGAGCTGCTCGTCGCGAGGGCGCAGGAGCCGTTCGAAGAGCACGTTGGCGTAGAGCGCCTGCATACCGTCGAGCAGCTTCGGCACCGTGTCGTCGATCGCGACGACCACGCGATCGCGCCACTCCACTCCGCCGGTCCGCGGCTGCGCAAACGCCTCGATGAGGCCGGCGAGCGCCTCGCCCGCGACCCGCATCGGTGTCGCAACGCCACGCAGCGCGATCTCGCCGGCGCGCTGGTATTCGCCGGCCGCGATCGCCGCGAGCGTCTCCTGGAGGGTGGTTCGACCTTGCATGTTCGAGGCTCTTCGCAGCCTTTGCAGAGGCTCTTCGAAGGCGCCGCGAGCTTACCCTTGCGTCCTCGCGGCTCCTCCAAGAAACTCGCCTGCGTATGGGCGACGCACCGGACCAGCGACGCGGAGCGACGGCGCCGCTGCCGATGACGGTCCAGCCGGCGACGGCACCGATGCCCGGGCCGGCTGCTGCCCCCGCGCCCGTGCCTGATCTCGCGCCCGCCCCTGCGCCTCGCGCAGCGACGCAGATGTCGGCGTCTGCCGTGCCGTCGACGCTCGAGTCACCGCAGGAGGCAGGCGCGACCGACGGCGCGCCTGCTGCGCCTGCGATCGACGACGGAGCCACCGACACCGACAAGGCCCCGCCGGCGTTCGCGGACGACGAGATCAACGGCGCCGTCCTCGCGCGCGAAGTGAGCGTGCCGCCGCCCGCGCAAGAGCCGAGTCGACGTGGCGGGCCGGCCACGCTCATATCGCCGGCGGTCGCGCATGCGGGCGACGTGCCGCCCTCACCGCCGCTCGCGCCCGAGAACGCCGTCATCGACGTCGGCGCTCCGGCCCATGCCTTCATCCCGGCGGGCCATGCGGGCTCGCCGCCGTACGCCGGAGGTCCCGTGATGCCTCACGGCGCGCACGGCGGCATGGCCGGCGACGCGGCCCGCCCGCGGCGTGGAACGAGCACCACGGTCCTCGTCATGGTGGTGGTCGGCGTCGTGGGTGCCGTCGTCGTCCTCGCCGGCATCGTCATCGGGCTCTTCTACGTCGCCGAACGACGCAAAGCCGAAGCCGAGCGACTGCAGCGCGCGGGCATCGTCGCGCCGGCGACCGCGGCCGAAGCCCCTCGCGGACCGCTCCGCTTCGGCGGCCCGAAGGCGCGGCTCGGAGTGATCACCACGGGAGCGCTCGATCCGGAGGCGATCCGCAGCGCGCTCGCCGCAGCCCTACCGCGCATCGACGCCTGCTTCGCGGCGGCGGAGCTCGAGCCCCCGAACCACGAGTCCGCGGCCTACGATCTCGACGTGCAGCCGAACGGCGACGTGAAGCGCGCCGAAGCCGCGACCACCGTGAATCGCGCATCCAAGCTCGACGCTTGCGTCCTTTCGAGCCTGCGCGCCGCGCGGCTGCCGAAGTCCGCGCGCGCGAGCACCGTGAAGCTGACGTTCAGCGCTCCGCTCGACGTCCACTGACGTGCACGGATCCGCGGCGTAATGGGTACGGGTAGCGAGGGCGGTAGCGGTGAACGATATTCACATTCGTTCATGGTACACTTCGGGTCGTCATGAGCACCGACGATCGACGACGCGCCATCCTCGAATGTGCCTCGCGGCTGTTCCATCACTACGGCCACGCGAAGACGACGGTCGCCGACATCGCGCGTGAAGCGCAGATGGGCGTCGGCACCTTCTATCTCGTGTTCCCGTCGAAGGAGGCCATCGTCGAGGAGCTCTCCACCACCGCGCACGTTCGCGTGCTCCAAGCGATGCGCGGAGTCGCCGAAGCACGGGCGTACGACAGCTTCGGCGAGCGCCTGACCGGCGTCCTCGAGATCCGCGTCGCGAAGTTCCAGGAGCTCGCCGGCGAAGGGCAGCACGCCTGCGAGCTGGTCCACTGCAAGAGCGCTCCCGTGAAGAGCGTGCATGCGCGCTTCCGCGAGGAAGAAGCCACGTTGCTCCAGGAAATCGTGGAGGACGCGCGCAAGACCGGCGAGCTTGCCCCGATCGACGTAAAGCGCGTGGTGAGCCTCGTGCAGCGCGCCTACGCGACGCTGTCGCCGCCGTGGCTTTTCGAACAACCTGCGGACGAGGCGCGTCGCGCGGCGCACGAGATGTGTCGGTTGCTCTTGCTCGGCCTACTGATGCGCGGCGACCGGCAAGAAGTGCTCGCGCGGCCGGCGCGGCCGAACAAGGTCACCCAACCGCGCGGCAAGCGCTGACCCGACATCAGCCGGTGCTGATGACCGCGTCCAGCGCGTGGCGAACGTCCTTCTCGCTGAAGGGCTTTCCGATCGCCGATTTTCCGAACGTACCGAGGAACGCTCGCGCCTCGTCCGTGAAGGCGCCGCCGGTCATGTAGACGAGTCGTCCGACGCACTCGGGCGCGAGCCGCGCCAGCTCGTCGTGGAGCTCGATCCCCGACATCTCGGGCATCATCAGATCGCAGAGGATCGCGTCGAACCGCTCACCGCCGACGAGGAGGTCGAGCGCCGACCGCGCGCGGGTCACCGCGACCACGTCGTAGTCGGGAGTGAGGAGCAGCCGCAGCGACATGACGAGCGCACGCTCGTCGTCGATGACGAGCACGCGCCTCGTTGCCACCAGAGAATCGCCCGCGGTCACGGGACGCTCGGCAGAAGTCGAGATGGGATCCGTCGCCGGCAAGGTGATCCTGAAGCACGACCCTACGCGGGGTGTGCTGATCACCGAGATCTCGCCGCCCATCGAGCGAACGATGTGATGACTGATCGAGAGCCCGAGACCGGTACCGACTCCGATGGGCTTGGTGGTGAAGAAGGGATCGAAGATCCTCTCCATCAGGCTCGGCGACATGCCGACGCCCGTGTCCTCGACCTCGATCCACACGTTCTCTCCGTCGCTGCTCGCGCCCGCGCGGACACGGATTTCGTTCGCTGCGATGTCGCCCACCGCGATTGCCTGCGCCGCGTTCACGAGCAGATTGAGCAAGACCTGGGCGAGCCGAGACGCATTGGCCAGCGCCGGCGGCAGCGCCGCTCCGATGTCCGTGACGACCCGCGCCCGATGACGCATCTCGCTGTGCGCGATCTTCAGACAGGAATCGACGACGCTGCGGATATCGACCGGTCCGCTCGCCTCGTCGTCCGCGCGCGAGAGCGAGAGCAGATCGCGGACGATCCCGCTGACGCGCGCGGCGCCTTCCTGCGAGTCGCGGACGAGTCGCTCGACGTCGCCGCTCGACAAGCGACCGCCGGTCCCGTCGGGACGAAGGTGCGGGACCTCGGCCGCGAGGAGAGCGAGGTTGGAGATCACGTACGCGAGCGGGTTGTTGATCTCGTGCGCCACGCCGGCAGCAAGGGTCCCGACCGAGCGCATCCGGTCGGCGGCAGCGACCCGCGCGAACATCTCACGACGTTCGGTGACGTCGCGGGCGAGCACGACGCTGGAAGGCTCACCGCCGAAGTCGAGCAGCACGGCCTCCGCCTCGGCTGCCACGCTGCCGCCGTCGCGCCGCAGCAGCCGCGCTTCCATCAGAGGGCTTGCGCCCTCTCGTATCGTCCTTCCCATGCGCACGCGGATCGCGTCGCGGTCCTCCGCGTGCACGAGATCGATGATGGGGCGTCCAACGAGCTCCGAAGCGTCGTCGTAGCCGAGCATCTTCACGGCGGCGGAGTTCACGTAGACGAGCGGGCCGGCGCGGTGCACGAAGATGGCGCCGGGCGCCTTCTCGATGAGCATGCGGAAGTTCGCCTCCGATCCGCGCAGCGTGTACTCGGCCTGGATGCGCTCCGTGACGTCGATCCAGTAGCCGACGATCTCGGCAGGACGACCCTTGGCATCGAAGACGACGCGCGGCACGTCCTGCATCCAGCGAAACCGACCGTCCGCGTGACGGAAGCGATACTGGAACGAGTGCTCGCCCTTCTCGAGTAGCAGCCGGAGTGCCTCGTCGACGCCGGCCCGATCGTCGGGATGGATGTGATCGAGCCAGAACGTCGGCGTGTCGATGAATTCACTCGAGTCGTACCCGGTGACGGCCTTGGCGTTCGCGCTGATGAACGTCGCCCCGAAGTCATCGCTCGCTCGCGAGGCATACGTGATCGCCGAGGTCGCCGAGAGCACGTACTCGAGCCGATGTTGCGCTTCGAGGACCGCCTGCTCGCTCTCCTTCCGCTCGGTGACGTCGCGGAACCTCGTGACGATTCCGCGTACCGCGGGCTCGTGGATGAGGTTCGTCGTCAGCGCTTCGATCGATCGCCACGTCCCGTCTGCATGGCGGTTGCGAAAGATGGAGACGGTGCTCTCGCCCTCCGCGGGACGCGTCCAAGCGGCGATGCTCGCGGGATCGACGTCGCGTTCGGCCGGGACGCCGGTGAGCTCATCGGCGCTGAACCCCAGGATCGCCGCCGCGCTCGGGCTCACGTATTCGAGCGCGCGTGTCTCGGCATTCGTGATCGTGATGCCGTCACCGCTGCGCTCCACGAGGAGGCGGAAGCGCCGGTGCGCCGCCTCCGCGTCGGTCAGCTCGGTGATCGCGGCGTGCCCGATGCGTCGTCCGGCGGAGAGCAGCGCCGTGATCTGGACGTCGAGGAGGACCATCGCGCCGGTCTTCCCGCGCTGCCAGATCTCGCACCGGCCTGACGGCGCCGCTCCCGCCGGTCGCCTGAGCTGCTCGACCAAGCGCCCGAGCGCGTCCGCGGCCATGCCGGCGCAGAGGTCGGTGACGTTCATCGACAGTAACTCTTCGCGCGCTCGCCCGTAGAGCACACACGCAGCATCGTTGACCGCGATCAACGCGAGCGTGTCTTGCTCGTAGAGCCACATCGGACGCGCGCTCGCGTCGAACACCGCTCGATAGAGCCCTTCGTCGAAGCCCTTCTCGCCGCGCCCCACCATCGCGCGCCGACGATACCGCAACTGCGGAGCCCTTCTGACATCGGAGAGAAGGGAGCTGCGCCGCGAGAACCTGCGCGGCACAGGCTAAGGCGACACGGCGCGCGAGCTGTACCGAGCCATTTTGCAGCGGACCGGTTGACGGAATGGTGAACGAACTTAGTTTTTATTCATTGCTCACCCCTCCGCCCCCATTCCGAGACCTCTCGACCTCCCCTCGAAGCCCTGAAGCACTGGAGATAGCCCTCAGATGACCAAGCTCCGCGACGGCGCTCCCGTCCCCAACAACCCCGCCAGCGTGCTGCCTTTGCGCACCGGCGTCCTCTTTCCCGGCGCGACGCTGACCTTCGCGGTCGGCCGTCCCCGCTCGGTCGCGCTCGTTCGCGACCTCCATCCCGGTGACGTCATCGTCACCCTCACGCAGAAAGATCCGCGCGTCGCCGAGCTCGCCGCGGAGGACCTCTATTCGTTCGGCACGTTCGCTCGCGTCGCGTCGGTCAACCGTCGCGGCGAGCGCGAGTACGAGCTCTCCCTCGAGGGCCTCGGCCGTGCGCGGCTCGACAAGCTCGACGGGTCCGGTCCGTTCTTCCGTGCCGACCTCACGCATCTCGAAGAGAAGGGCGTCGACTCCGTCGAAGCCCAGGAGCTCGCGCGGGCCCTCGCCGCCGAGGTCCGCGAGCTCGTTCGCGATGCCGGCGGAGCCCTGGCTCAGCTCGATCTCGACGAAGAGCATCCCAGCGCCTTCGCTGACCGCGTCGCGGCTCTCCTCGACCTCCCCATCGAGAACGAGATCGAGATCCTCGGCGAGCCCGACGTCGCCGCGCGCATTCGTCTCCTCGTCAAACGCATCGGCGAAGCCAAGGCCAAGGCCGAGGTCCGCTCGAAGATCGAGACCGAGGTGAAGAAGGAGCTCGGCAAGAACCAACGCGAGCACGTCCTCCGCGAGCAGATGCGCGCCATCAAGCGCGAGCTCGACGGCGACGAGGAAGGCAACGACGAGCTCTCGTCGCTGCGCAAGCGTCTCGACGAAGCGAAGCTCCCCGAAGACGCACAAAAAGTGGTCGATCGTGAGCTGCGTCGCCTCGAGAGCATGAACGGCCAGGGCGCGGAGACGCACGTCATCCGCAACTACCTGGAGCTGATCGCCGACCTGCCTTGGTCGAAGCGCGCGGAAGCGCCCATCGACCTCGAAAAGATGGCCGCCCAGCTCGACGACGATCACTACGGCCTCGGCGACATCAAGAAGCGCATCCTCGAGCACGTCGCAGTGCTCAAGCTCGCGGGTAACACCAAAGGCACGCTGCTCTGTCTCGTTGGACCACCCGGCGTCGGCAAGACGTCGCTCGGTCAGTCGATCGCCGATGCCACCGGTCGTCCCTTCATTCGCGTCGCCCTCGGCGGCGTGCGTGACGAGGCGGAGGTCCGAGGCCACCGTCGCACGTATGTCGGCGCGCTTCCCGGGCGGGTCCTGGCGGCGCTCCGCAAGGCGAAGGTCAAGAACCCGGTCGTCCTCCTCGACGAGATCGACAAGATGGGCAATGGCTGGGCCGGCAACCCCGAGTCAGCGCTGCTCGAGGTCCTCGACCCCGAACAGAACAAGACGTTCACCGATCACTACCTCGAGCTGCCGTTCGATCTCTCCGAGGTGATGTTCGTGTGTACGGCGAACACGCTCGAGACGCTGTCGGCACCGCTCCGCGATCGCCTGGAGATCGTCGAGCTCACCGGCTACACGCCCGACGAGAAGGTCCACATCGCGAAGCGTCACCTGGTCGCCAAGCGAACGAGCGAGCACGGCATCAAGGAAGGCAAGCTCACCATCTCCGACGACGCGCTCTCTGCCATCGTGCGCGACTACACCCGTGAGGCCGGCGTGCGGCAGCTCGATCGCGAGATCAAGAAGCTTTGCCGTGCGGCTGCCCTCGACGTCGCTCGGCAGGCGGCGAAGGACGCGAAAGAAGCGAAGACCGACGACGTCGTCGTCGACAACTCCCCCGCGGTCGCCATCGAGGAGGCGGATCTCGTCCGTCATCTCGGCAAACCGAAGTTCGAGCGCGAGGTCGCCGAACGCACGTCGATCGCCGGTGTCGCCACCGGCCTCGCGTGGACGCCCTTCGGCGGATCCATCCTCTTCATCGAGACCTCGCGTATGCCCGGCAAGGGCAACGTCGAGATCACGGGCCAGCTCGGCGACGTGATGAAGGAGTCGGCGCGCGCTGCCCTCACCTACGTGAGGAGCAACGCGGATCGACTCGGCATCAGCCCCCGAGTCATCGAGGGTCAAGACGTCCACATCCACGTGCCCGCAGGCGCCGTTCCCAAGGACGGCCCCAGCGCAGGCGTCACCATCTTCACCGCTCTCGTCTCGCTCTTCACGGGTCGCCGTCTGCGTCCCGACACGGCGATGACGGGTGAGGCCACCCTCCGAGGGCGTGTGCTCCCGGTCGGCGGCGTCAAGGCCAAGGTCCTCGCGGCGCATCGCGCAGGTCTGAAGCGGGTCATCCTGCCTCGGAAATGCGGCGCCGATCTGGACGAGCTGCCGAAGGACGTCCTCGACAGCCTCGAGGTCTTCCTCGTCGACGACATGAGCCAGGTCATCGAGCACGCGCTCGAGCCGACGGCGAGCGATCTCCCGACGATCTTCGGCGCGACGAACACGCGCACGACGGCGGACGACGCGCACGCGACCTGAGCGACCGAGCCGAGAGATCGGCCACGGGTACGGAGCACGGCCACGGCCACGGAATCAACCCCGTGGCCGTGGCCGTTTTTTATGGACCGAAGGCCTGCCCGAACGAGAAATAGAACCCGACGGGATCGACGGGAGTCGGGATGCCCGTCTCGGGGAACGGGCCTCGCTTCAACGGGAACGCGAGGTCGAGGCGGAAGACGGCGCGGTTGACCTGCGGGAAGAGCGCGCGGAGCCCGACGCCCACGGACTGCTTCGCATGGACTGCGCTGAAGCCTTGTGCCGCGTCGCCGGCATCGAAGAACGCGACCCCGCCGAAGGCGCACTTGAGGATCTCCACCGACGTCGAGCGAAACTCGACGTTGTAGAAGATCGCGTCCGAGCCGAAGAAGAAGTTCGACGGATAGCCGCGGAGCCGATCGTTGCCGCCTGTGATGGTGCGCGAGCGGAGGTAGTTCTCGTAGCGGTTGATGAAGGAGGTGCTCATCACGAGGCGGCCGACGCCGAAGCGCGGTGTCACCGCCGTGAATCCACCGCTCACCGACGCGTCGCTGAGTCTGGTGTCCTCGTACTCCTGCACCGCACTGATGTTCGCGGCAGCGAGACCGTCACCGAGGGCCAGCGCATAGCCGGCGTGACCGCTGATACCGATGAGATCGCGCGTCGAGCCGAGCGCCTTGCGCACCGGATAGACCGATGCGCCGATGTCGTGTCCGAGCCGGAAGTCCTCCTGCAGTGCGAGCGTCGTGACGTCGAGCGTGCGGAGGTAGTCGTTCGCGAACGTCGCCCACGAGAGCGCGGGGTACACGCGCGTCTCGCCGACGGGGACGAAACGCTGCTGGAAATCGGCGATGGCGCGCGGGTCGCGCCCCACGAGATCGCCGGCGATGGTGCTGACGTCCGAGGCCGACGCATTGAACGTGAGGCCGAAGTTGTTCTTGAAGCCCCATCCGAACGAGCGCGTCACACCGACCGACGCCGAGTACGAGCTGGTCTTGAACTCGGTGGGGATGTTGTCGCGGACCGCGGGCGTGTCCAGCGAGTCGAACGTGGCGACGCTCGCGTTCACGTAGCGTCGTGAGATCCCCGTGGCATAACCCGCATCCGCGCCCCACGCCCACTCGGCGCGCGTCGAGTAGAGCCCCTGCCCTACCGAGATCGATGCTGCCGAGCCTTCCACGTCACCGCTGCGCCGGTTGACCGTGAAGCTCGCTGCGGTCGACGCGCCGATCCACGAGCTGCCGAACCGCGGCACCTTGTAGCCGACCCCGAACGTGTACGTCTCGGGCTGATAGATGAAGCGCGTCGAGACCGTGTGCTGCCACCCCAGGAGGTTCGTCTCCTGCGGAACGATGAGCAGGTTCTCGATGCCGCCTGGAGTGACCGACACGTCGAACGAGAGACGCAGGCTCCAGATGTCTTTGGTGATGACGAGCAGCCGGACCTTGCCGGGCGTCGGGCTCTTCACGGGCACGATGAGCACGAGCGAGACCTGGAACGGCATGCTCCCGCGCATGTTGCGCGCCGTCTCGTCGACGAGGATCTGCTGGTACGGCTCGCCCTCCTGGAGCAACACCTCGCGCCGGATCACGAAGTCGCGCGACACGTAGTGCAGGCTGTTCAGGAGCTTGCGCGCCGGGATGCCGATGATGTCGTCGGGGATCGGATCGCGATCCTCGAGGACCTCGAGGCGCAACGTCTCGATGCCTTCGATGGTCTTGCCCTCGGGAGCGGGCTCGAGCTGGAGCCCCGTCGCGGCGAGCGCGCGCGCGATCGTCTCCTTCTCGTAAGCGGAGTACTCGAACGACTGCGACGTCGGCTTCTGCTGAGCGTTCGCTCCTAGCGGAGCGAGCGCCAGGACGACGCCGAAGAGCCCTGCGATCCCGACGCGCCTTCGCACCGCGCCATCCTACTCAAGAATCAGCGGCCCGCGGTGATCGTCGCGATGACGCCGAAGTGATCGCTCGGGAACGTCCCCTCGTGAGGCTGATCGAAGCAAACCGAAGCCTCGGTCGCCTCCCCGCGCTGCGAATCGTCGGGACCCCTTACAAACACGTAATCAATCCGGCGGTCCGGCTCGCGCAATGGACCCGCGAACGGGTTGCGCTTCGCGAACGTCGTGCCGGGAGACCCGTCGCCGGCGGTCGCGAAGGCGTCTGCAAAGTACACGCAGGCTCCGCCGAGACCGGTGAGCCCGCGCATGTAACGGATCTCGTCGGAGTCGGGCTCGGCGTTGAAATCGCCCATCACGAGCGGCGGGAAGCCGTCGATCGGCGCGAGCCGCGCCACGGCGTCGGTGAGCGTCTTTACCTGCATCTGCCGGATGTGCCCGTGGTGCAGCTTCCAGTTGAGATGCGTGCAGAATACCGGCATTTTGCCGAAGGGCGACGAGAGCTCGGCAAAGAGGATGCTTCGTTGCTCGTCACTGCCGCCGTTCGGCAAAAGAATGACCTCGCTGCGGGCGATGGGCCAGCGCGAGAGGATGGCGTTCCCCGTCGGGAAGCCGTGGTTGTCGGACGACATCCCCCACGCGATCTCGTAACCGAGCCCGTCGCTCACGAGCGCGGCCTGGTCCATCGCGGAGTTGCGGAGGACCTCCTGCATGCCGAGCACGTCCGGCGCGAGCTTTCGGATCCCGTGCTGGATCGCAGCCAGCCGCTCTTCCCATGGTCCGAAGCGGCTCCAGATGTTGAGCGTGGCGGCACGGAAGGTACGCATGCCGCGTACTCTACTTCAGGACGACGTCCTCAGGAGCACGTCACTCGATGGTGACCGTGCCGCCCTTCGCGCACCCCGATACCTCGTAGTCCCAGTGGCCAGGCTTCGTGATGCCGATGAACGGAGACAGCTGGTGCGCCGCCACGGTCGCCCAGCTCTGGCCGTCGATGCCGAGGATGGTGTGCTCGACGTTGTCGTCGTTCTTGAACTGGAACTGGCCGGTGGAGGCGACGATGATGGTGTCCGGGGTGACCAAGCACGCACCCGCGTCGTCGTCACCGATGGTGATCACGTTCGCGGCGACGTCGTCCTGCACGCAACGCCCCGTGTCCGCGTGCGTGCCGGCCGCGCAGGTGATCGGGTCGGGCGAATCGGCGAGGTGGCAAGCGGCAAGCGTCGCGAACGCGACGGACGCGAGGACGGCGGCGCAGGCGGTGTTTCTGCCCATGGCTCGATGATAGCGCCGCGCTGCCCCGACGAGAGTCGGGCGAAACGAAACGACACGAACGGGCGACGGACGAGAGCGCACGGACCCCGAAGCCGCGCTCTGCCGTATTTCCGCCCTCGTCGCCGTTGCCTTCACACTTACGGATGCGAGCAAGCGCTGTTCCGGCCGCGCTCACGAACGAGAAAAGGGTCCGAGGCTTTCACCGCGGACCCTTTTCTCGTTGCTGCCTCGTT
>JAXDMI010000195.1:0-12028 GCA_034666145.1 Myxococcales bacterium
GCGCGAGGTCGCGCGGTCAACGGCCCGCGGCGTGAAAGTGGGCGTCGATGCGGTCCGGCGCCAGCGCTCGGTCATAGAGCGCGAGCTCGTCGAGCGCGCCCGTGAAGAAGTTGTTCGTGCAGACGCAGTTCTGTCCGCCGACCGTCCATGTGCCCACGGGCTTGGGGATCGATACCGCGTTGGAGCGCGCGTCCGCGAGCTTGGCGTCTACGTAGAGGCGCTGAACCGATCCGTCCCAGGTGCCGACGATGTGATGCCACGCGCCGTCCGCAAGGGCGTTCTGCCCGGCCGTCGACGCGTTGACGTCACCGAAGCGCTCGAAGTAGACGCCCTTGTCGTCGACGAAGAGGCTCCAGCCCTGCCGCGGATAGGACTCGTGATCGAGGACGAACCCGTTCGGCGTCGTGACGTCATGCTTGATCCAGAGCTCGACGGAGAACGGCGCGACATCGAGGAACTCGATGCCTGCAGCGAACTGGACGTTCGAGACGCCGCTGAACGCAATCGCCGTATCCGGATCGTTGGTGAGCGCTCCCGGCACGCGGAGGTCGGCGCCGGATGCGGGATAGGTGCCGTCGGTGTGCCCGACCTCGTCGTGCGCGATGCCACCGCTGCTCTCCCCGAAGCGCACGTACATCACCGGTCCATCGACGAGGACGGCGCTGCGATAGATCGATCCTCCGCCGGCCGCGTCACCCGTGCCGTCGGTCGCTCCGTCGGCAGCGCTCGCGCTGTCGTCCGGCGCGCCGCCGTCGGCGCGGAGGTGCTGGTCGTCGATGCCGAGGAGCGCGTTGCACCCCGCAAGACCGACCAGACCGAGACACAGACCGAGCCCGAGACCCACGCGGACCCCGGGAACGCCGCCGCGCGGCCGCCGCCTGATTTGCGTGAGAACGGCCGTCATCTGCCTCCGCAGCGTAGCGCGCTCTCCGGGCGCTTCGGCGGGTAACGTTCTCTCCGCATCGCGGGAGGATGCTCTCGGTCGGCACGCTCGCGCGCTCGCATGTCCTCCGCGTCACGCTGGATCCATGTCGCCCCACAGAACCCGTCGGATTTCTCGCGCGCCGATGTCGGTCGCATAGGGCTCGAGCAGCGCAACGCCGAGCTTCGCATAGTGCTCAGTCGTGGAACGTCAGCTCGTAGGGCACGCACGTCGACGCGCTCGGGAGCTCGACCCGGATCCAGACCTGCCGATCGTCCGGCGACTTCACCGTGAAGCCGCTCGCGGTCAGATCCTCGCAGCAGCCAGGCTTGTTGATGGGCGCCGGAGCCGTGTCCATCGTCGTGCCTGCCGGGCAGAGGAACTCTGAGCCGTACGTCGCATCGATATAGATGCACGTGTGCACCGGTGCCGATGCGAACACGATCACCGCCGGGTCGGTAACGAACTCGTCGACGCCCAGGAAGGTCGGCGCATACCCGTTGAACGTGAGCCAGTGCGCGGTATCGCCCGGCTTGAGCACGCCGCACTCCGTCTTCCGCGCGGCGTCGTCGTTCGACTGGCTCGGAAACTGGAATGCCGTGGCCGGCGTGTTGTTGTTCGGTGCTCCCGTGCTGGTGTCGGGACACGTCGTCAGGTCGATCTGCGGACAGTAGCGACACGCGCCGGCTCCGTTGCAGAAGCGCCCGCCGCCCTCCGTGCACGAAGCGCCGGAGGCCTTCGCCGTCATCATCGCGGCGCCGCCTTTGCACGTCGTCGGGGCGCACTCCGCTTGCGTCGCGGGGAGATCGCCGTCGTCGGGCGTCGCGGTCACGTTGCCCGTCGCGTCGCATCCGACCGTCCTGCAATCGCCGGATTTCTGCGCCGGCAGATCTCCCATGTCGGGCTGATCCTCGACGCCGCCCGCGCCGTCGCACACCTTGCGCCTGCAATCACCGGGCAGCTGTTCTGGGAGGACCGTTCCCGTCGGCGAGAAGACAAATGTGCAGAGGCCGTCGTTGCAGGACGGCGCCGCGCAGCCGGGTCGTGATCGTGCAAGCTGCAGTCGGAGCCACTGGTGCATGGCTGGCTCGTCGGCGCCGTGCCCGGATCGTTGCCGCCCGACGATGCGCCGGAAGACCCGCCGGACGGTCCCCCGTTTCCCTGCACCGTCGAGGTGCACGCCGGCCCGAAAACGGCGGCGACGATGAAGGCCAGTGTGCCCACGGCGATGCTGCGCGACGATGGGATCATGTATCCCGACTGGGATGCAACCGCCGCACCGCCGGCACGCGACGGACGCCTACCGTTTTCTATTAGAGCTGTCGGTTTGGTATGTCGCCGTTCGTCCATGGCATAGGGACGGCAGTCGTCGCCCCCGATTGGAGGACGACATGATCACGCTCTATGGCTTCGGACGTATCTTTCCCGGGGGAGTCGGCGAGACGAAGGACCTCCGGGCGCAGTGGGCGCTCGAGGAGACCGGGCTGCCGTATCGAGTCCACGCGCTCGACCACACCGCCGGCGAGCTCGACGGCGACGCCTTCAGCCGGATCAGCCCCTTCCACCAAGCGCCGGTCATCGACGACGACGGCTTCGTGGTCGCCGAGTCGGCCGCGGTGGTGCTCTACCTGGCCGAGAAGGCCGGCAAGCTGATCCCGGGCGACGTCCAGGGCCGCACCCGCGTCGTCCAGTGGTGCTTCGCCGCGACCAGCACCGTCGAGCCGACCCTCACCTTCCTCGACTTCATCGAGATCTTCGACAGTGCCAAGGCCGCGCCCAAGCTGAAGGAGGACGTGCGCAAGATCGCCCGCCGCTGGCTCGGCGACGTCGAGCGCCGCCTCGCAGACCGCGCGTGGATCGCCTGCGACGACTTCACGGTGGCCGACCTCATGATGGCCGGTGTCCTGCGCAACATCCGCAAGACCGACCTGATGGATCCCTTCCCGAGGATGAAGGCCTACTACGAACGCTGTCAGGCCCGTCCGGCCTGGCAGCGCACCCTCGGCCTCTATGCCGAGCGACTCGGCGTGAGCGTCGACGACATCCGCTGAAAGAACGGCCGTCAGCTGCCGCCGCAGCGGAGCGCGCTCGCCCGGCGCTTCGGCGGGTAACGTTCTCTCCGCATCGCGGGTACCATCGAGGGAGAATGCTCTCGGTCGGCACGGTCATCAACGAGCGGTACAAGCTCGAGGCCGTGATCGGCGAGGGTGGCATGGGGGTCGTGTTCGAGGCCACCCACCTCGGCCTCGGCCGTACGGTGGCCGTCAAGGTGGTACGCGGCGGACAATCCGACGGAGCCGATGCCGCCGCACGACTCGTTCGTGAAGCCCGCGTCGTAGGAACGCTTCGCAGCCCGCACGTGGCGCACGTCCTCGATGTCGGAGAGCACGAGGGTGAGCCTTTCCTCGTCATGGAGCGGCTGCACGGGAGAACCGTTCATGACCTCGTTCGTGCCGAAGGCGCGCTCGGCGTCGAGCAAGTCGCCGCCCTCGTCATCCAAGCCTGCCACGCGCTCGACGACGCGCACCGGCACGGCATCGTGCACCGGGACGTCAAGCCGTCGAACATGTTCCTCGTCGCCGACGAGACCGACGCGGTATCGCTCAAGATCATCGACTTCGGGATCTCGAAATCGCTCCCGATCGATGCGGACGGGAGCCACAACGAGACGAAGACCGGAACGCTGCTGGGATCGCCCTCGTTCATGTCGCCGGAGCAGATTCGCTCGTCGAAGGACGTCGACGCGCGAACGGACATCTGGTCACTCGGCATCGTCATGTATTTCCTGCTCACGGCGAAGAAGCCGTTCGAGGCCGAGTCGCTGCTCGATCTGATGACGAGCGTCGTGCACGAGACGCCGCCGCGTTTGCGAGCCATCCGCCCGGACGTACCGGATGCGGTCGAGAGGGTGGTGCTCCGTTGCCTCGCGAAGGATCGCGAGGACCGCTACGCCACCGCCGCCGAGCTGGCTCACGCGCTCGCTCCTTTCGCGCCGCCGGTCCCACGAGACCTGGCCCTGGCGATGCCGCTCGATCGAGGCCCGGTGTCTTCGAATCGCGCTCCGAGCAGCCGCAAGGAGATCATGCGCGGCACCACGCCCGAACGGCCGCCCGCGAGTGACCCCAACTCCGAGACGCTCACCGCAAGCGTCACCGCTTCTCTTCGAACCCCTGGCGCGCGGCCGAGCACGAGAACGAGAACGGTCGCGGTCGTCGCCATCGGTGTCGTGCTCCTCGGCGCAGGCGGCGCCCTCGCGTTCGCGCAGCACGCCCGCCGCTCGCTCGCGGCCGCGGCTGCCACTACAACTGCACCTGCAACTGCCGAGCCGGCACTTGGCTCGTTGCCGAGCGTCGCGAGCGCGGAGCGATCGCCCGCGCCCTCGTCTTCGTCCTCTGCGGCGCGCGCGACGTCACCACCGATCATCGCCGGTGGCGCGGCCTCGGCCGCTCCCCCGCGGAGGAGACCGCACGTAGCGGCCCCTGCGCGCCCTCCGAGCACGTCGCCGCAAGCGGGGCGAGCGACACAACCGCCGCCGGCAACGGGCACGGCTCCGCCCGAAATTCCGAAGACGCCCGACTGACGACGCGCCCTCGATGCGCCCTCGAGGAGAGGGCTCGATACCCCTCGCCGAAGGGGGCTCCATCCCCCCGGGCACGGAGAAAAGGCGCGATCGGCGCGACTCCGAGCTGGTACGTGGCTTGCGATGGTCGAGGTCATGAAGACCCGATCCTCCTCGCTGATCTCGCTCGTGCTCGCCGCAGCCTTCGTGTCGGTCGCTGGATGTAGCGTCGGCGCGCACGAGGATCCGGATGTCGGATCCACGGCGAGCCTCCTCCAGGGACCGCTCTCGTTGTGGAGCGACACGACGCTTCCCAAGGTGGCGGCTGACTCCGATGCAGCGGCCGTCGAGCTCGGCACGAAGTTCCGCGTCGACGTGGCCGGCACGGTCACCGGAGTGCGCTTCTACAAGTCGCTGACGAACACCGGTGTGCACACGGGGCATCTCTGGAGCAGCAGCGGAGCGCTTCTCGCCTCGGTCACGTTCAGCGGCGAGCGCGCTTCGGGATGGCAGACGGCGATGTTCAGCCAACCCGTGAGCATCGTCGCGGGAGCGACATACGTGATCTCGTACCACACGAACGTCGGACACTACGCCGCCGACTCGGCATACTTCGCAGGCCACGGCGTCGACAACGGTTCGCTGCACGGCCTCGCCGACGGCGCGAGCGGACACAACGGCGTCTACCACTATGGCGCCACGGCGTTCCCCACCGACAGCTATCAGCAGACCAACTACTGGGTCGACGTGCTCTTCGTCCCCAACGCAACGACCACCGACGCCGGCGCTCCGCCGCCGCCGCCGCCTGCTGACGCCGGCGCGCCGCCGCCTCCGCCCGCGTCCGGCGATCCTTGCTCGGTCTTTCCGTCCTTGCCGGCCGCCCGCCCCAGCGCGACCAACACCGGCGTTCCGAGCGGCACGGCCCTCACGGCCTCGAGCACCATCACCGTCACCACGGCGGGCTCGATCGTCGACGCGAAGAACGTCACCGGCTCGATCTTCGTCAACGCCAACAACGTGACGATCCGGAACACGAGAGTCACGATGAACAGTGGTTGGTACGGAATACAGGTCGCCGATGGAGTCACCGGAACCAAGATCCTCCACTCCGAGATCACGACTCCCGCCGGCGGCTATACCGGGATCACGATGTCGAACGGCATCGTCTGCGGGTGCAACATCTCCCGCTGGGAGAACGGCATGACGATCGGCGGCAACATGATCGTGCAGGCCAACTACGTCCACAGCCTCCAGGGCGGCGCCGGCGCTCACTTCGACGCCATCGAGCACTACAGCGGGAGCAACAACAAGGTGTGGGGCAACACCCTCCTCGTCAACAATCCCGACGGCACCTGGATGACCGAGACGGGCGCGCTCAACGTCACGCCGACCTGGGGCCCCATCGACAACCTCGACGTGCGCGGCAATGTCTTCGGCGGCGGCTCGTATTCTCTCTACGTGCGAGAAGGCAGCGCGGGCATCTACACGAACGTGAACGTCCAGGACAACCGGTGGATCCGAAACTCGGCGCTTTGGGGGCCGATGTCGGTCGCGCCCAACCCCGTGAAGTGGAGCGGGAACGTATGGGACGACAACGGACAGGCGATCAGCCAGTAGACATGACGCGCACGCGTCGCGGTCCTGGTAGGATCGTGACGCGTGAGCGTGACGATTCCGCAGCGCAGAGCCTGGACGAGTCTGGCGCTGGTGAGCGTCCTCCTTCTCGCGTCTCCGCGCGCCACAGCCGCGCCGCCCGTAGCGGCGCCCGCCGGCACGGATGAAGCCGACGCGCTCTTCGAGGACGGCCGGCGCTTGATGGACGAAGGCGCCCTGACGGAGGCATGTCCCAAGCTCGAACGGAGCTTCCAGCTCAACCCGCGCCTCGGCACGATGTTGAACCTCGGCTCCTGTTTCGAGCGACGCGGAGAGCTCGCGCGGGCGCTCTCCCTCTACGAGCGTGCAGCGACGCTCGCGCGTCAGCTGGGACGCGCGGACCGAGAAGCGGCGGCGCGAGAGCTCGCCGCGACGCTCGAAGCGAAGGTCGCAAAGCTCCTCGTCGTCAGCGAGGAGCCGTCTGCCAACCTGGTGATCCAGGTCGACGGGGAGATGCTCTCCACGCGAGCCGGTCTCGTTCCGCTCGACGCCGGCGAGCGTCGCTTCGTCGCGCGCATGCCGGGTCGGCTGCCATTCGAAGTGCAGCTTCATCTGAAGAGAGGGGAGACCACGACGGTCACCATCCCCAGGCTCCGTGAGGTGCCGGCTCCGGCGACCGAGCCTGCTCCGTCGGGTGGCAGCCTTCGAACGGTCGCGATCGTCGGCGGGTTCGCGCTCACGGCGGCCGGTGTCGGCGTGGGGACGTTCTTCGGCGTTCGCGCGAGCTCGAAGAGTCACGACTCTTCCTCGATGTGCGACGCGAGTGGCTGCACCCCGCAAGGGCTCCGTCTCGTCGAAGACGCGCAGGCGGCGGGCAACCTGTCGACCGCCTTCTTCGTCGCGGGAGCGGTGGCGCTCGCGGCGACGATCACGGTCCTGCTCTTGGGCCCGAAGCCAGCCGCACGTGCAGCGTCGAGCGGGCTTCGCTTCGGGCCGGGGAGCCCGTGAAGAGCGATCACACCCACGAGACGGCGACGTCTGCTGCGGGACCGTGGGTCTCGCCGGACGGCGCGGTCGTCGTGGTCGTCTCCGGTGCCGCGACGGGGACCGCGGTGAACGTGCCGGGCAGCGTCGGCGGAGTCCTCCGCATCGGCAAGGCCTCGGACAACGATATCGTTCTGTCGGACGCGACGGTGTCTCGTCATCACCTCGAGCTCGTTCGCACCGATCACGGTCTGCTCGCGCGCGATCTCCAGAGCCGCAACGGCACCTTCATCGGTGGTGCCCGCATCCGCGAGGCGCTCGTCGAGCCGGGAACCCTCATCCTCGCGGGCGACGTGACGCTGCTCGTCCGCATCGAGATCGCCGGCGCCATCGTGCCGCCGAGCACCGCGACCCGCTTCGAGCTCGCGCTCGGGCGCAGCCTGACGATGCGCCGCCTCTTCGGTCTCTTGGAGCGCGTGGCTCCCACCGATGCGTCGATGCTCTTCATCGGAGAGACGGGGACCGGCAAGGACGTCGTCGCGCGCTCCGTGCACGCGGCGAGCGCACGAAAGGCGCGGCCTTTCGAGGTCGTCGACTGCGGGGCGATCGCGGTGAACCTCGTCGAGAGCGAGCTCTTCGGCCACGAGAAGGGCGCGTTCACGGGCGCGGTCTCCGCGGTGGCCGGCGCGTTCGAGCGCGCGCACGGCGGCACGATCTTCCTCGACGAGATCGGTGAGCTTCCGCTGGAGCTCCAACCTCGGCTCCTGCGCGTGCTCGAGGCACGACAGATCCGCCGTCTGGGCGGCAAGAAGTGGACGGACGTCGACGTGCGCGTGATCGCCGCCACGACGCGCGATCTCAAGGAGGAGGTGCGCGCCGGAAGGTTCCGGAGCGATCTCTACTTCCGCCTCGCCGTCGTGACCGCGCCGGTGCCGCCGCTTCGCGAGCGCAGCGAAGACATCGGGCTCATCGCCGAGCATCTCCTGCGCGGCTTCGGCGCAGCGCTCACGATCGAGCCGAGCGCGCTGGCGCAGCTTCGCTCGTACGCGTGGCCGGGAAATGTACGCGAGCTACGCAATGTCCTCGAGCGGGCGTCGCTCCTCGCCCAAGCCGCAGGCGCAACGTCGCTCACCGAGTTCGATCTCGCGGCGCCGGCGCCGAGCGACGGCGGCCCCGTCTACGAGTTCAGCGAAGGCACGACCTATCGCGACGCTCGAACCCGGGCCGAGCTCGGCTTCGAGCGGCAGTTCGTGGTGTGGATCCTGGCCAAGCACGCCGGGAACATCGCCGCTGCAGCGCGCTCGGCAAAGATGGACCGAAAGTATCTCGGCGATCTCGTCCGCAAGCACGGCCTCTCGGGCAGCGCGCGCGAGTAGCGCTGATCTGGACACGAGCTGAGCCGCCGTCCGGCGGAACGCGCGTCGCCCCGTGCGCATCTCAAAAGAGATGAGCCGCCCGATCTCGCGAAAGGTTGTCACGCCGCCTCCGGCACCGGGCTTCATCGGTCCAGGTCACACGGCCGTCGACGTCGTCCGATCGACGGCGCTCCAGGAGAGCGACCCGTTCGTGCTGCTCATGGACGACCGACTCGACATCGCGAAGCGCCGCCAGATCGGCGGCCCTCATCCCCACGCGGGCCTCGAGACGGTGACCTTCGTGCTCGAAGGCGCGCTCTTCGACCGCGACGAGGGCGAGCTCGCTGCCGGCGACGTCGTCTGGATGAGCGCTGGACGAGGGATCGTCCACAACGAGGACGTCGAGACGGTGGGGCGCACCCGGATCCTGCAGCTCTGGATCGCGCTTCGCGCGCGCGATCGGTCGAGCGCGCCAGACTTCGAGGTCGTGCGTGGGCGCGACGCGCCGGTGCTACGCGCTGCCGGCGTCGAGGCTCGACTCTACAGCGGCTCCTCCGGCGCGTTGCGATCGCCGACACGCAATCGCGTGCCTGTGACGATGATGGATGTTTCGCTGGCGCCGGGCGCCACGTTCCACCAAGACCTTCCGACCTCGTACAACGGCTTTCTGTACGTCCTCTCGGGGAAGGTCCTCGTCGGCAGCGCGACGATCGCGAGCGGTGAGGTCGGCTGGCTCGGCCCTTCGACCTCCGAGGATCTGTCAGTCTCCGCGGGCGACAGCGGAGCGCGCTTCGTTCTCTACGCCGGCGAGCGGATCGCCGAGCCGCTCGTCCATCAGGGGCCGTTCGTCGCTGGTTCGCGCGAGGAGATCGTCGAGCTCCATCGGCGGTTCAGGGCGGGCGAGTTCGACAGGGTGAGCCAGCTCACCGCGGGCCATGCCAGCCACGCTTAGGGCGACGCAGGCTCATGCGATGTCCGGATGTGTAGGGCGCCACGCACCCGTGCACGTCGTCATCGAACCGTCCTGAGGGCGGGACCGGAGATGAAGTTGACGCGTCCATCCTGGCCGGTCTTGCTGCCGGTCTCGTTCATCCTCGTCATCGTCTCGTTCGGGGCGGCGACGCTGTTCAGTCAGTCGCGCGCAGCCGCCATCGATCACCACGCGCTCATCGTCGCGAACCATGCCGCGCCGGCGATCGTCCGGCTCTCGGAGGCTCGCCGGAACGCTCTCTACCTCGGCATCTTGGTCCGCCAGCAGCTGGACCAAGGAGCGGCGGCGGATCCACCGTGGGTGCTCGCCGAGATTCATGAGCTCGGCCAGGGGCTGGACCGATCCCTCGAACAGTATCGGCTCGCCGCCGAGCCCGACCCGGAGGACGTGGTGCTCGCCGATCGCGCCGTCAGGGAGAAGACCGCCGTCCTCGCCGCCGTCGATCGCCTCCTCGCGCAGCGCGGCCAGGCCCAGCTCGTCGCGGCACGACCGGCGCTGGAGGACGACTTGAGGGTCGGCGTGGTCGCTCTCAACGAAGCGCTGCTTCGGGCCGGCGACCACAACGCCGATGTCGCGCAGCGAGAGGCGAACGAGATAAGGCGCCTCCGCACCTCGTCCTCGAGCCTTGCTCGTGGCCTCGACATTGCGAGCGCCGCGATCGCGCTGGTTGCAGGGCTGGTCCTCTGGGGCACGATGCGCGCGCACGCGGGGCTGCTCACGAGGCTGCATCGTCTGAGCGACCAGCGGGCCACCGAGCTCGACGCATTCGCGGGGCGCGTCGCTCACGACATCCGAGGTCCGCTCGGCGTGATCGCGCTCGTGCTCGACCCCGCAGGTCGCTCGTCGGACGGAAGGCCGAACGCCGCGACGCTCGACCGCGGGTGGCGCGCTGCCGCTCGCGTGACGCGGTTGGTCGACGGCCTGCTCGCGTTCGCGCGTGGTGGCGCGCAGCACGACGGCCACGCGTGCGCCGTCGTCGAAGATGCCGCTACCGACGTGATCGACCAGCTCCAAGACGCGGCTAGGAGGGCGCGCGTCGAGCTCCAGCTCGACGTCCCGAAGGGCCTCATCGTCCGATGCGCGCCGGGGGTGCTCACGAGCATCATCGCGAACCTCGCCGGCAACGCGATCAAATACATGCAAGATGCACCCAAGCGAAGCGTGGTCATCCGCGCGTCACGCGAAGACGGCTTCGTGCGCGTCGAGGTCGAGGACACGGGACCAGGCATTGCGGCGGGCCTCGAATCGAAGATCTTCGAACCGTTCGTGCGTGCGACGAAGGGCTCCGAGGAAGGGGTCGGTCTCGGGCTCGCAACGGTTCGCCGGCTCGCCCACGCCTGCGGCGGCAGCTCCGGCGTGCGCTCCAATGCCGGTGGTCCAGGGTCCACCTTCTGGGTCCGGCTCACCGCCGCGGTCCCGGTGGCCCATCCGAAGAGTCGAGGCCATGCCCTCGCGGCGAAGGAGACGGCGCCTGGATGACGGTATGCGCGCGCGCGCGTGCGCTACGGATACGACGACGAATACCGCGCGGCTGAGATGCCCGCCTTGAAGGCCGTGAGCGCGCCCGCGGAGGTCTCGAGGCGATGGTCGGTGCCGCCGTCCGTGCCGTCTTGGTAGAAGAGGGCCTGGATCTGCGGGTGCGTGGGAAGCACGTTGAAGAAGTCGTTGAACCAGTTTGCCTTCCAGACTCCCACGGGATTCATCTCCACCACGCCGTACTCGGCAATCATGATGGGCCTGCTCGTCATCGACTCGAGGAGGGCCACCGACGGTCCGAACTGGGCATCGAACGTATCGCCCGGGCTCATCGGATATCCGTCGAGGCCCACCCAATCGACATACGCGTCGCCCGGATAATAGGGTTTGAACCAGATGGGATTCGACGCATTGGCCTCGCCCCAGAACACGTTGGGCGCCCACACGTGCTTGATGTTCGTCCCGCCCCCCGCCACCAGCTGATCGTGGACCCGCCGGAATGCTGCGATGTAGCTCGCTGCACCGTAGTGCGTCGCCATCCATCCCGCCGGATTGTCCGGAAGATTCATCTCGTGCATGTAGCGGACGAAGACCGGGCCCTTGCCGTTGTCCGCGATCTGCTTTCCCCAGCGACGTAGATCGGCGTCATACACGCCGTTCAGGATGTCCGGGATGGAGCCCTGCGGATTGATCGAGATCATCATGGTGTGATCGGCGGCAATCACCCTGCTGAACCAATCATCCCAGCCTTGCTCGAAGCCGCTGAACGCATGCACGATGGCGGTCTTCTTTCCGACGCGCCCCTCGTACCAGGAGACGCACTGCTCGATGTTCGGGTAGGTACACGGTCCGTTCCCCGGATACGCGCCGAGGTAGACGTTTCCGCTCGTCGCCGGCGGGGGCGTCGGCGGTGTGCTGGGCGGCGTGGCCGGTGGTGTGCTGGGCGGCGTGGTGGCGGGAGGGGCCGCCGTTCCCGTGCAATGCACCTCGATGGAGACCGACTTGGTAACGCCCGGACAAGGGTCGTCGAAGACGCCGTTGTTGGCGTCGACCGCGCAGGAATTCTGCCCGAGGCATGCCGACGCGACGACGCTCGATGAGACGTCGGCGTTGCACGTCGCGTCGCCGGCGAAACCGCCGCAAGCGCC
>JAXDMI010000196.1:0-7450 GCA_034666145.1 Myxococcales bacterium
TTCGGCGTCGGCGCGGCCTCGAGATCCGACGGCCGCGACGCCCGCTTCTGGAGGAGGCCGTCGAGCGCGCTCGCCACGTGCTCGGCGAGGACCACGCTGCGATGCATGCCACCCGTGCAACCGAACGCGATGGTGAGGTAGCTCTTCCCCTCGCGCTCGTACTTCGGCACGACGTACTCCAGCAGGTTGAGCGTCTTCTCGAGGAGCTCGGCCGTTTCGGGAAGACCCATGACGTAGTCGCGCACCCGGGCATCGGTGCCGGGAACGCGCTTCAGCTCGGGAACGAAGTACGGGTTCTTGAGGAAGCGCACGTCGAAGACGAGGTCGGCGTCGGCGGGCGCTCCGTACTTGAAGCCGAACGACACGACCCGCACGGTCATCCGTTCGACGGCGCCGGACGCTGGTCCGAAAGCAGCTAGCACCGCGCGTCGAAGCTCGTGGACGCTGAGGGTCGTCGTGTCGACGACGCGCGTGGCGCGTGCGCGGAGCGGCGCGAGACGCTCACGCTCGAGCGCGACGCCTTCGAGGACCGACGCTGCGCTGCCGAGCGTGCCCGACATCGCGAGCGCATGCGGGCGACGGGTCTCGCTGAAGCGACGGAGGATGGTCTCGTCCGAGGCATCGAGGAAGAGCACGTGGAGATCGCGACGGCCGCCGTCTTCGAGCGTCGAGAGCACGCGGCCCACCTGACCGAGGAAGACGCGGACGCGCACGTCCATGCCGAAGGCGACGCGCGTGATGCCGCCGTTCTCGCAGAGCGCCACCGCATCGGGCGCGAGCGCCGTCGGCAGGTTGTCGATGCAGAAGAAGCCGAGGTCTTCGAGCGCGTGCAGCGCGGT
The DNA here is from genome assembly GCA_034666145.1 of Myxococcales bacterium. Classification (GTDB taxonomy): domain Bacteria; phylum Myxococcota_A; class Polyangia; order Polyangiales; family Polyangiaceae; genus Labilithrix. The sequence continues at coordinate 840 of JAXDMI010000196.1, forward strand.
CGTGCGTCCCGCGCCGGAGAGGCCGGTGACCACCACCACCATCGGCTTGCGCGCTTCGCCTGTGCGCCCGACCGGCGCCACCTGGCCCACCTGGCCAGGGCGAGGGGACGGAACAGGCGTCTTCGTCGAGGGGTCGCTCATTCGCCGCCTCCCTTCGGACGCACCGCCGGGATCCACGCCGAGCTCTCGTTGCTGCTGCGATCGTAGCCGGGTCGCGGTCCGGGCGCGGCGTTCGGGCCCGATGCGGGGCGATCGGAGTCGCGATCGTCGCTGCGATCTGCGTTCCAAGCCGGATCGGGACGCGCGAGGCTGCTGTTCGGCGGCGGCGGCGCATGAAGGGCCGGAGAAAACGGCCTCGGCGCGACGGGCGCGTTGATCACGCTCTCCGGCTGATCCTCGATCGCCACCTCGGGCGCGAGGCCCGCGTTCTCCTCGAGCCGCGCGAGGAGCTCGCGAGCGCTGTGCTTTCCGGCGCGGCGAAGGAGCTCGTTGCGCGCCGCCATCTCGAGCATCGCGCCCATGTCGCGGCCTGGTCGCACGGGCACCGTGACCAGGCGCACCGGCGTGCCGAGGATCGTGAAGAACTGATCGTCGACGCCGAGGCGATCGTATTCGCGCTTCTCGTCCCACTCGTCGAGCTGGACGACGATGTCGATGCGCTTGCGATCGCGGACGGCCGTGACGCCGAAGAGGTCCTTGATGTTGAGCACGCCGAGGCCGCGCACTTCGACGTGGTGACGGAGCATGTCGGCGGGCGCGCCGAACACCATGCCCGGCGGACGCCACTCGCAGCGGACGACGTCGTCGGCGACGAGGCGATGCCCACGGAGCACGAGCTCCACGGCGCACTCGCTCTTGCCGATGCCGCTCTTGCCGACGAGCAGAAGACCGATGCCGAACACGTCGACGAGCACGCCGTGCAACGTCGTCGTCGGCGCGAGCTTCTCGTCGAGCACGCCGTGCAGCATGTTGATGGTGCGGCTCGACCGCGCGGCGCTCATGAAGAGCGGCGTGCCCGTGGCCTCCGCCGCCTGCACGATGGGCTTGGGCGGCTCTTCGCGACGCGTCACCACCACGCACGAGAGGCCGAGCGAGAAGAAGCCGCGCGCAGCTTCACCGCGCGCTTCGCTCGTGAGCGTGTCGAGGAACGAGAGCTCGGTCTCTCCGAGCACCTGCACGCGCGTGGGGACCACGCCGTAGTAATGGCCGGCGAGCGCGAGCCCGCTCTTCTGCACGCGCGGATGACGAATGGGGCGACCGAGACCGGCCTCACCGGCGAGCCTCGTGAGCTCGGCGCTGAGACGCGCGTCGGCGAGGAGCTCGCCCACGGCGACCTCCACCATCGGCGGCGGCGTCGATTGCCCCGGCGCGGTCATGAGCGCATCCCCCCTTTGCGCGCCGTGATCACGGCCCCCCCTTTTTCTCCGTCTCCTCACCGCTGATGAGCTCGAAGACGCTCGACGCGGATGGCGCGCCGACGAGACGTGCTCGGAACTCCTTGCTGCGAAGGAGCCGCGAGACGCGGGCGAGCGTCTTGAGGTGCTCGCCCGTGGCGCGCTTCGGTCCGATGACGCCGAACAGGATCGAGACCTTGGCGTCGTCGATCGCCTGGAACTCGACGCCGTCGGGAACGATCAGCAGAGCAGCGACCTGCTCCTTGAGTTGCGGAAGCGCTCCGTGCGGGATGGCGACCCCCTCGCCGATACCCGTGGACTGGAGTGCTTCACGCTCGAGGAGAACGCGCTCGATCTCCTCCGGGGTGACGCCGTCGTGCTCGCCGAACATCGATGCGAGCAGCGCGATGGCCTTGTCCTTGTCGAATTCGCGGCCGTTCGCGTGCTTGATGCCGACGCGCTCCGGCGAAAGTAGGTCCGTGAGACGCATGATGAAGGGGGCCGCACGTCGAAGACGCAGCGTCGTCGAATGCGGGTGGTTCTCCAGGGGGGAGGCGGCGCGCCGAAACGACGCGCACGGGGCTAGTCCTTCTCGGGCTCGTCCGGCAAGAGCCGATCCGACGCGCGCTCAGCACCCTTCTTCTTGTGGGTGGTGTGGACCTCGCGGATCTGCCGTTCGAGCTTGTCGATCACCTTGTCGATCGACGCGTACATGTCCTCCGATGATTCGTGGGCATGAAAGTGGTCGCTCCCCGCGTGCACGTCCACTTCCGCCATGTGAAGAGTCTTCTGACAGCTGAGCGTCACCGATCCGTGCAGAGGTTGCCTGAGGAACTTCTGTAGCTTCGCGATCTTCTCGGTGGCGTATCCCTTGACCGCGTCCGTGGCATCCATCTGTCGGAAGGTGATGGAGATGTTCATCAGGTTCGTTCCTCCGTCGTGGCGTCATCGATCAGAGCGAGGCGAGAGCAAGGCGAGAGCGAGACAATGAGACCGAGACAAAAAGCTGCGGCAAGCGGTCCGCGGAAGCTCTCGTGAGAGTACCCCCGCGCACGACCGGACGGCTATCGGATATGGCGGTCAAATCTAACGCGGTCGACCGGGTCGCGAAGGCCCTGCCGCACCAGGGCCTCCGGCCCCGGGTAGGTGACCATGCGCCGATCCCGCGTCGCTTCGGCCATCATAGCGATTCGGTGCCGCGCTATCCGCGGCCGCGGGTTGCAGCACGATCTCCGGCGGCACGAGCTCGGTGGGCTGCGGCGGAGGTGCCGCGGCGGCCGCGGTCGCGTCGTTCGTGAGCGCGGCATCGGTCGATCCGGCCACGATTCGCGCGCGATAGCGGACGACCGGGATCGCTGCGAGCGCCCCGAGCCCGAGCACTCCGGCCGCAGCGAGCACGGCGGCGCGTCGACGACGTCCGGGCGGCGGACGCATGGTCGTGTTCCACACCCGCTCGGTCCGTGACCCGGGCGGCGGTATCGAGGGCGGCACCGACGGCGCGGTCGACTGGGCCGTCGCCTGGGCCGTCGAGCTCGGCATCCGCGTGGCGGGCACGCTCGCCGGAATGCGCTCGAGCGAGCCACACACGCGCGGCAGATACGTCGCGGCCGCGCTCGCCGAGGCGAACGCCGCGAGCGCGCGTGCGAGATCGGGAATGCTCTGGGGGCGCTCTTCGCGTCTCTTCGCCAGGCAGCGAGAGATGACGGCGTCGAGCTCGGGCGTCACCTCGGGGATGCGCGAGCGCAGCGGTAAATGCGGGTCGGCGGCGATCTTCGCGATCGCCTCGTGGAGGGTCTCGCTCTCGAACGCGGCCACGCCGGCGATGAGCTCGTAGAGCACCATGCCGAGCGCCCAGATGTCGGTGCGAGCGTCGACGCTCTTCGCGTCGCGGAGCTGCTCGGGAGACATGTAGAGCGGCGAGCCGAACGAAGAGCCCGTCTGCGTGAGCCGCGTGTCGGCGCCGACGACGCGCTTCGAGATCCCGAAGTCGAGGATCTTCACGAGCGGCGAACCGTCATGACGCTGCGTGAGGAACAGGTTGCCGGGCTTGATGTCGCGATGAACGATGCCGCGTGAGTGCGCCTCGGCCACGCCGACGCAGGCCTGGAGGATGTAGTCGACGGCTTCCCCGGCCGGCAGCCGGCGCCGCTTCGCGAGCACCTCCTCGAAGTCGTGACCTTCGAGGAACTCCATCACCATGTACGAGGTGCCGTCGGGAAGAGTCCCGAGATCGATCACGCCGGGCACCTGCTCGGACGTGAGCTCGGCGACGATATGCGCCTCGCGCGCGAAGCGCTCCGCTGCCGCCACGTCCCGAGGATCGGCGGACAGGAACTTGATCGCGACCTTGTGTCCGAGCCTCTCGTGCGTCGCGGCGAAGACGAACGCCATGCCGCCCGCGCCGAGCGGCCCCAGGATTCGGTACTTGCCGGCGATGACATCGCCCGGAGCGACGGAAGGCGCGATCTGGGGAGCCTCCGCCATGGGTCCCGAGGATAGCGCAGCGAGGGGGCTCCGCCACCGCCCTCGAATGAGCGCTACGAGCGGACGCTGACGAGCGTGTCGTCGTCGATGGAGTCGTACGCGTCGGTGCCGCCGGCGCGGAGCGACAGCGGCTCGAGCAGGGTGGCCGCCATCGCGACGGTGGCGCTATCGGTTCGGCGGACCATCGCCGCGACGTGGGCGACGTACTCGCGGACCGCCATGTGCACGGCGTCCAGCGAGCGTCGCACGGCGAAATCCGGATCCGCGGTGATGTCGCCGTCGCGCGGGCCGGTGATGTGGAGCGCCTCGCCGTATGCGCGATGACAGCGCGCGACGGTGACGAGGAACGGCTTGCCTCCCAGCTTCACGATCACGTCGTCGAGGCGCGCCTCGGTCACGTGATCGAGGCGCTGTTGCGACTCGTTCCACTCGTCCTTGAAGTCGAGGGTGAGGAACTGCAGGCCCTTCGGGAACAGCGCAGCGTAGAGCGCGCGCGCATCGGCGATGAGCGGATGCGCCCGGTCCGGGAGGCGCGTCCAGCCGAGCAGCCAGCTCTGGAATGCGCCCCACGCGTCGTCGAGCGCGCGATCCGCGGCGCGCGCTCGCGGATCGGCAGCAGAGCCGGCGCGCTCACGGACGGCGATGTGCTTCTCGAGCTCGGTGCATGCTTCGAGGAGCCGAGCGAGGACGCCCAGCACCTGCGCCGGCACCTTGGGCGTCGCGAGCGCGACGGCCTCGAGCTCGTCGACGAGCGTGAGCGTCCCGGCCTCTCCGAGCGGAGGGAGCTGGATGAAGTCCTGGGCGCGGAAGCTCCGCAGCATCGCGCGAGGATACGCGCTCTCCCGGCCAGCGATAGACCGATCACTCCGGGATCGAGGAGCCGCTCGGCATGGCGAGGCGCTTCGCCTTCGCGAGGTCGGCGTCACCGTCGACGAAGACCACCGTCGCCACGTAGTCGATCTTCCGTAGGCCCGCAGCTTGGACGGCGTTCACGAGGAACGCCGTCGGCGAGTAGTTCGGGACGTCATGGACACCGGCGTTGAGCTGACCGGCGGCGCCGCTCGTCTGATCGACGGTCGCGCCCTGCGCGCGAGCGGCGTAGTACTGCGAGAGACCGGCCATGAGCGGCGCGACCTGCTCGGCGACCGCGCGATGACCGGAGGAGAGCCTTCCGGCGTCACCGGCGACGAAGATCTGACGAACCAGCGCACCGCGATCGGCCGCGGGCGCAGCGAGGATCGAGACGAGCGGTCCTTCTGCGAGCCCCGTCGACCCGGCGCCGGTCGCCGCGAGCTGCATGGGCGCGAACACCGGCTTGACGCACGCGGCGCCTTCGGGGCCAGCGGAGCGGATCTCCGACTCGGTACACGCCGAGAGCGCGAGCATGTGCCACGCGAACTCCGAGCAATACATCGGGAGGTCCATCGTGCCTGCGCCGAGGATGATCTTGCCGAGCTCGGTGACGGTCTGGGTCGTGGTCATGCGCTTCGACGCGAAGATCGGCGTGAGGTAGTCCTTCTGGAAGCGCACCTTGCCGAAGGCGCGGTTCTTCGCGACGGACGAGGCCCACTTCTGGAGCTGCGCGCGACGTGCGTCGTCGAAGCCGCTCGGTCGGAGGATGTGCAGCGCGTCGACGCCGCTGTCGACCTCGCCGGATGCGCTCGTGCCGCCCGTGAAGTGCAGCGTGCTGAACTGACCGACGTACTCACCGTCGAGCGGGCTGTCGACGTTGAAGGCCTCGCCGTTCTGCGTGTAGACGAGGCTCGCGTGTGTCGCGCCCATCTGGATGTGCGGATACGCGAGCGTGCCCTGGAGCTCGGGGCGGAACGTGAGCGCGATGTCGCCGTCCTCGAGGACGCCGGCTTTCGCGAGCTGCCTCGCCATGTCGGCGCGTGCTGCGCGCTTCGCCGCGGGGCTCGTGCCTTGCTGGCGGATGGCGATGACGCGGAGTCCCGACTCCTTCACCTCGGTCGAGGGATTCCAGACCGTCGGGTACGAGTATGCGCGCCGGTTGATCTCGGTCGTGATCGCGGTCTTCGGGACCGAGAAGTAGAACGGGACGTCGACGAGCCGGCTCGCGTTCGCGCTCGCCGTGACCGCGTCCTGCGACGACTCCGCGTTCGGGTCATCGGTCGGAGCGGCACATCCGGCGACGACGCCGAGCGCGGCGACCGCGAGATGAGCCACGAGCGAGAGGCGCGACAGAGAGGAGAGGCGGTAGCCCATGATGGACACACCCACCTACATGTGGTGTGCCAGGCAACACGAGCGTACGCCCTAAGTGATATTCGCTGGTTAGCGCGCGCCTTGCCGGCCGCGGACTCTCCTTGGTTGATGATCGGGTGAACGCCCGATCCACCTAGGACGAACTATTCCAGCTCAGCTGGAACGGTCAGAACAGCTTCTTGCGCTTGCTCGACGCGAGGATGCCGAGCATCTCGCGGTACTTCGCGACCGTGCGGCGCGCGATCTGGATGCCGTCGTTCTTCGCGAGGATCTCGACGATCGCCTGATCGCTGAGGGGATTCTGCTTGTCCTCACCGTCGATGATCTTCTTGATCGCCTGCTTCACGCTCTCCGAGGCGATGTCTTCCTCGGACACGCGACGGATCGACGAGTTGAAGAAGTACTTCAGCTCGAAGAGGCCCTGCGGCGTGTGCACGTACTTGTTCGTGGTGACGCGCGAGATCGTCGACTCGTGCATGCCGACCGCCTCCGCGACGTCGCGGAGGA
>JAXDMI010000197.1:0-4399 GCA_034666145.1 Myxococcales bacterium
CCACTCGTGTCTCGCGATCGCCGGGATGCGCAAGAAGGCATAGTCGCCCGGGCGCCACGTGAAGCCGCGCGGTGGCTCGAGCTCGAGTCGCGTGACGCCCGAGCGGAGCGCTTGCGCCTCCGTCACCGACGTCTTCTTCGCACGGCGTCCGACGCGCAGCACCTGCTCCACCGCGAAGCCGAGCAGCGGTGCGCCGGCCCAGAAGAGGAACGACGGTGCATGCACGATCGCCAGCACGAACCACACGACGTAGAGCAGATGCGTGAAGTAGAAGAGCTCGAAGCGCTGCGAGCGCCGCACGATCGAGAGCGCGAAGACCCACATGATCGCGATGACGAGGATCAGCGCCGCGCCGGTCGCGCCACGTAGGTCGAGCAAGAGGAGGTGTTCGACCGACGGGCTCGCGTGACCCGTGACATACGCGGCGATGAGCGTCGCGCCGTGGGCCAGGCCCAGGAAGACCAGCGTATGCCCGACGATGCGATGGAAGGTGATCGCCTGATCGACGGGCAGCGCGCGACCGAGGAAGGTCCTTCGCACCCACGTGAGGAGGCGCCGCATCACCGGCACGAGCAGGAGCGCACCATTGAGATCGATGCATTGACCGAGCGCGCGGCCGGCTTGCATCAGCTCGTTGACGGGCTGGCCCGCACGCCCCCGGAAGAACAGGCCGTGCGCGAGGATTCCGGCGTTGGCCAGCACCCACGCCACGAGCACCAGCGGCGGCCCCCAGCCGTTCTCGAAGAACGATGCGCGGCGCGCGGCAGGGCCTCCGCTGACGCGCGCCAGGATGTCCTCGTTGGGCGCGATCCACTGCGCTTCGCTGCGCGTCATCTTCTGCAGCACCGCGGGGTACTTGCGGACGATGGTCTCGAACTCCGCGAAGGAGATGCGTCCGTCGCGATTGGTATCCGCCGCGGCGAAGAGGGTGTTGGCGACGCCTTGCGCGGAGTGCGTCGGTCGCTCGGCGACGTCGCTCTCGGAGAGGCTGACGGCGATCATGCGATAGAGCTCCTCGCGCGAGAGCGAGCCGTCGCCGTCGTGATCGTGCACGCGGAACGCGAACATCAGCTTCTCGCGATCGGTACCGGCAATCAGCTTTCGAACGCCTTCGATGAGCTCGTCCCGCGCAATCACGCCGTCGGCGTTCAGGTCGAAGGCCGCGAGGACACGCCGTGCGAGGTATTCGCTGCGCAGGCCGAGCGCCGCCTTCAGCTCCTTGACGTCGATGACGCCATCCGCCCCCGCCGCGCGCACGAAGGCGCGCTCGATCGTCGCGAGAAGCCGTCCATCGACGGTCGGTGGGCGAGGCGCATGCTGCACGCCCCGCGGATGTTATCGCACCGCGCCTGCGAGCCGGAGGAAGTCGCCCAGGAAAATCAGTGCACCGAGTCGATGAAGCTCGACCCAGTAGAGCTGCCCGCCGCGATCTGGCTGATGGCCGTGTCCGCGGCCGTGATGACCTTGGGAATGCACGAGACCTTCAGATCGGAGAGTCCGTCGGCGACGCCGCCGGCCGTGCTCGACACCGTGGCCTCCTCGTCGAAATGCGTCTGAAGCGAGAGAATGGTCGGCAGCGCTACGTCGAGCGCCGACTTCAAGGTTGTTGCGTTCGCGGAGCCCGACGGCGTCACCGACGTCGCGACCGTCGGCGCCGGGCAGGTCGCGGTCGCGATGACCGTCAGGTCGCAGCTCGCATCGCACTTCGCGTCGACGGCGCATCCGCCTTCGAGCTTTCCGCCCTCGCAGAAGCCGCCCGCGAGAGTGCCGCCGGTGCACTTCACCGGGTTGGCGGCGAGATCGCACGTTCCGGAGGGTGAGCAACGCGCCTGACATGCGCCCTTGGTCGCCACCGAGAGCTTGCACGAAGACGTCGAGCGCGTGATGGCGATGCTGCCCGCGGAGGTCTTTGCCGAGCTCACGGCCATGGTGGCGACGGTGCACCACGCCTTCATCTTTTCGCTCGGGTCGGCCTGCGCTTCGGCCGCCATCTGCTGGTTGGCCGGGGCGCTCAGCGCGGTCGCGAGCTTCTTGCACGCAGCGGTGAGCTCGACGACCTGGGTGGCCGCGGCTCCCGCGAAGTCGGCGACGCTCTGCGCGATGACCTGGCTCTGCGCCGTGCCGCCGATGCCGGGGTCGCTCTGTCCGCCGACGTGAAACTCCGTGCAGAAGCCCGACGCCCCCGGGTCGTTCGAGGCGTCTGCGCTCGAGTCCGTGGACCCGCTGTCCGGCGACCCGCTGGGGCCCGCATCATCGAGCGCGGCGATCGAGCTGCCGCCGCTGCACGCGGCGACCAGGCCGACGAGCGCACCGATGGTGCAGACCGTGAAAGCAAGCCCGGTCAACCTCGCCGTCGTCCTCATCGCGCGGACATTTGCAGAAGATCGCGCTCCGTCAACCTGCGCGCGACATGCACTTTCGATCACCCCCCTCCGTACGCGGGAATTACGTATTAGGCTCTTCGCAATGCGGGCGTTCGTCGTGATCGTCGGGCTCGCCCTCGTCGCTTCGTCGGCGGCTTGTACGCGGCACGTCCCCTCCCAGCCGGCGAGCGAGCTGCGCGAGCCAGGGGCGCCGTCCGTGACCGTGGCCACCGCTGCCGACGCCGCTGACGGCGACGCGAGCGACGGCGGCGATGGCGGCGACGGGCGGGCGCTCGCCGGCTATCCGGAGCTGCTCGAGCTGCTGGACGGAAAGGAGAAGCTCGGCTTCGTCTCCGTTCCGCTCGGGGCACGCGAGCCTCGGCCGATCATGATCGCCATCCACGGCGGCAGCGAGAAGCCCGAGGTCGCGTGCCGCGCGTGGCGCGCCATCACGGAGGGCTTTCCGTTCCTGGTCTGCCCGCGCGGCTTCGGCGGCAGGGAGTCGGCGCTCGGGTGGCGTTCGACGTCCGACACCGCGTCGCGGATCGCTCGCGCCGTCGCCGCCACGAAGGCGACGTTCGGATCCGGGATCATGGAGACGACGTCGATGGTGCTGGCCGGCTTCTCGATGGGCGGCAGCCAGGTCGCGCTGCTCGCGCGTAGCGATCCGAAGACGTATCGCCGCATCGTGATCGGCGACTCGGCGCACGATCCCCATCCCGCGCTCACGTTCTCGCGCGTGTGGGCCAGAGAGGGCGGCGAGCGCGTCGTCTTCCTCTGCACGACGAGCGGCTGCGAGCCGTCGATGCGCGCCGCAGCGCGGAACGTGGCGACCCTCGGCGTGCCCGCCCGACTCAACATCGCGGCCACGCAGGTGCATGGCCTCTCGGAGCGCGCAGGGAGCTCGATGCGACGCGACCTCCCGTGGGTCGTCGAGGGCGCGCCAGGCTGGGAGAGGTATTCGCCTTCCGTGGACGCCTCGCTGCCGGGCAAGACGGAGACGTTCGCGCCGAAGTAATCGTTTATTTGCAGATTGTCGGATCCAGCACCGCGCATTTGCCATTCCGGCATTTCGCCGGGAATTGGCAATCAGGCTGTTTCGTGGAATCGCACGCGGCGCCGTCGGCGAGGAACGATTGGCATTTACCGCGCATCATCGAAGTAGCGCCGATGCACTGGCTGTTCTCGCAGACCGCGAAATCGACGGTGGGCGAGAGCATGAGCCCGCAGAGCTGATTCGCGGTGGCGACCGCGAACGGCGAGCACGTGCCGTCGGCGACCGTCGCTTTCGGGGGCTTGCAGAAGAGGCCCGTGAACGTGTCGCACGGGGTCTCGTTCATGCCGTTCTTGCACGCGGCGTCCTTCGCGAGGCCCTTGCCACACTTGCCGTCGAGGCACCCGAGCGACAGCTCGCACGGCGTGTTGGCGTCGCACGTGCCGCCCTCGGCGACGAGCTTCACGCACTTCTTCACGGCATTGCACGTGAGGCCACGCGCGCACTTCGAGCTCGTACAGTCGGCGCCTTCGGCTGCTCGCGGTCCGCACTTGCCGCAGGTCGTGGTGGGGTCGACGAAGCAGCCGCCCGACGTGCACTGCGAGTCGCTCGCGCACGCAGCGCCGTCGGCGAGCGTGCCGCGGAAATCGCATTCCTCGACGCCGTCGGCGAGCAACGTGTTGCACGCAGCCTTGTCGACGGCGGCCTTGCACGCCACCGCTTCGGCATCCTTGATCTGAACGCCCGCGCCTTTCGCCGAGCCCTTGACCTCGATCGCCAAGCGCGATTTGCACGTCGCGGTCGACCCGATGAGCGTCTTGACGAAGAAGTCGCCGTAGCACGACGCGATGCGATCGCAGAACGAGCCGGCGATGGCCTCGAGCGTCGGATCGGTCACCGCAGCATCGGCGGTGGCCGCGCCCGGCGTCGAGGTCGAGCTGGAGCCTCCGCACGCGAGCACGATCCCCGAGACGACGGTCCACGCGACAGCCGAAGAAAAGAGCTTCATCGAACCTCCCCGAGCCACGCGGCGAAAGCGTAC
>JAXDMI010000198.1:0-5896 GCA_034666145.1 Myxococcales bacterium
GAGCTCTGCGCCTTGGCCCGCCACGCGGCAGCGAGGGCGGAGCGCCTCCACCGCTTGCGCCCACGCCGTGAGCGACATGCCTCCGCGTGGCGTCGTCGTCACGAGCAGATGCGCGAGCGACCCGAGCTCCGAGTCGTACGCGCGCGCGACGAGCCCGCGCGCCGCGTGCCAGCGCACAGCCCACACGTCGTCGGCGAGGACGTTGCGGAGCTCGCGCGCCACTTCGTCGCCGAGGTGTCCTTCGGCCGCCGCCCTCGCCGCGGCGAGACGCACGCTGCGTTCGCCGTCACCGAGGGCCTGCTTCACGACGTTCGCTGCGCGATGCGCGTGCTCACCACCGCGCGCGATCGCCGACAAGGCAGAGATGCGAATGCCCGTCGGCCACGCCGGTGCGACATACGCAGCGACGGTCGCGACGCCGTCGTCGTTGGCATCGACGTGCCACTTCGTCGAGCCGAGGCAGGTCTTCAGCTCCGGCGCCCACGCAGAAGCCAGCGCATCCAGGAAGAATTGGGTCTTCCTGCCGGCTGATCCATCGGCGAGGCGGCGGAGGTAGCGCGTGATCCGCTCGTCCGCTTCGTGTTGCGTGGACGGGAACATCGAACAGTTAACATGTAGCGCCGCTTAGCCCTTCCCGCTCGCCACCCCGGACCGTAAGCTTTCCCCGCAGTTTCCGATGCTCGATGACCTCTACCATTTGCGGGAGCGCGCCCGCGCGGCGCTCGCCCGCGGCGACCTCGACGACGCCGCCAACTCGCTCGTCTCCGCGGCCTCGCAGACGCACGTAGCCGAGCACGACTACCTGTCGGTGCTGCGGCCGCTCGCCGAGGTATTGGCGCGTCGCAGCGACCATCGCAGCGCGCTCACCGTCGTCTGGTACATGGCGTTCTCCGAGAACGACGGCTGGAAACGCGCGATGTCGATGCTCCCCGGCGTCCCCTCCGTCGATCGCGCCCGCACGCTCGCCGCCAACAACGACATGGCCGGCGCCGCGCGGGAGATGGAGAACGCAGGCCTCGTCGCCGCCGCCGCCATCTATCGCGAGAAGGCCGACGACTGGCGCGGCGCGCGCGCGCTCTGGTCACGCCTTGCGCAGGTGGTCGGCGGTGGAGCGGACGCTTACAACGGCGCGCTCGTTCAGTTCAACCTCGCACGCTGCGCCAAGAAGTGCGGCGACACCCGGCAAGCGCGCGAGGCCAACGTCTCCGCGGTGCGCCTCCTCGAGGAGGCTGCCGACTACTTCGAGAGCGTCGGCCAGCGCGAGCGTGCGTTCGACTGCTTCCAGGTCCTCGTCCAGATCGGCCGCGAGAGCGGCATGTTCGAGGACGTGCTCGAGGGCTTCGTCAACTGCATCCGCATCCTGCGCGAGGACCATCTCAAGTACTTCGCGCTGCAATACTTCGAGGACGCGCTGCAGGCCGCGAAGGAACGAAAAGAGCTGTCTGCCGCGGCCACGCTCGCACGCGAGGCCGCCGACTACGCGCGCGTGCTCGGCATGACGAGCGCGTCGGCGCACTACGTCGTCGTGCAAGCCGAGCTCTGGCGCGACGTCGCGAAGCAGCACCTCGAGCGCGGCGCGCCGCCGGAGATCGCCGAGAACGCGCTGCTCGCCGCCATCCTCGCGTTCGGCGAGGTCGGTCACTACGCGCGCGTCGGCGGTCTCTACAGCGACCTCGCGATGATGGACCTCGAGGAGCAGCGCAAGAAGCACTACGCGCGCGCGGCGAAGCGTTACGACGGCGTGCGCGACGAGGCCATCGACACCGCGCCGCTCCCTTCACACCTAAGGCAGGACAATCACTTCCCCGACGTCTGGCACGTCGACCTCATCGAGTGGGAGCAGCAAGGCAGCGCCGCGGAGTCGTGTGCCGACGTGCTCCTCGACAAGCGCTGGCCGGATCTGATCCGTCGCAAGGCGATGCTCGCGCGTCTCACTGCGTTCGCCGTGGAGAGCCGACCCGAGGACGCGAGCGGCCCGGCGACGGCGGCGCGCGTTCGTCTTGCCGATCAGCTCGCGCAGCTCCAGCTCTACGCCGTGCTCTCACCGCTCGAGAAGCTCTTCACGCGCGCGGAGCGTCCGGTGAAGGTGGCGGTGCTCGCGGCGATGCAGCAGCTCTTCTTCAAGCGCAGCTTCGTGACCGTGCGAACGGGTCTCCGCGATTCGGATCCGGCGGTCGTCGAGCAGGCATCGAAGGCGGTGGAGAGCCTGTATTTCCAGCATGCTTTCGATCCGCTCTCACGCATCGTGCGCGAGTCGTCGCAGCCTCAGGTGCGTGCGTCGGCGCTGCGTGCGCTCGCGCGCGTGGACACCATGGAGGCGGCGGAGTTCCTCCTCGGCATCCTCGAGCACGGCGCTCCCGCGGATCGCGCAGCCGCGCTCGACGGCCTGAAGCGCTCGCGCGGCGCGCGCTTCATCGAGCTCGCCCGCAGCGCGATGCACACGACCGCGCCCGAGGTGCAGGCCGCACTGAAAGACGTGCTGCGCTCGCGCGGGATCGCGGCGTAGCGATTCAGCTCGCGGGTGCGGTCGTCACGCCAGGGACGCTCTCGTCGAGGATCTTGCGCAGCTTGATCACCGATTCGGCGTCGCCCATCACGATGAGCGTCGTGCCGCCGTCGATGACGTGCTCGGGGTCGGGGTTGTAGACGAACGATCGCTCCTTGTCGCGGACCGCGATGACGAGGAGCTTGGTCTCGCGACGGATCGGGCTGTCCTTCAGCGACGTGCCGACGAAGCTCGATTTCTCGGGGACGATGGCCTCTTCGATGCGGAGGTTCTTCGTCTTGTCGCGGAGCATCTGGTCGAGGAACTCGTTCACCTCGGGACGCACCAGCTCGCTCGCCATGCGGCGCCCGCCGATCATCGCGGGATTGACGACCGAGGTGGCGCCGGCCTTGAGCATCTTGGCGTCGGCGCGGTCCTCGACGATCTTGCTGACGATGCGTGCGCTGCCGTTGAGGCTGCGCGCGCTCAGCGTGACGAAGAGGTTGTCCTTGTCGTGCGTGAGCGCGGCCACGATGCCCATCGCGCGCTCGATGCCGGCGTCGACGAGCGTGTGATCGTCGGTGGCATCGCCGTGGACGTAGAGCATGCGACCGCCCATGAGGTCGGCCGAGAGGCGCTCGAGATGCGCGAGGTCGCGATCGATGACCACGAACGGCGTGCTGGTGGCGACCAGCTCCTCGATCACGTGCTTCCCGGTCGACCCCGCGCCGGCCACGACGACGTGGCGCTCGATCTTCGCGATGGCCTTACGCATGCGATTCCTCCGCAGCACTTGTCCGATGACGCCCTCGACGAGGAGCGCGGTCAGGTTACCTTGCACGTACGCGAGAGCTCCGACGCCGCTCACGATGAGCGCGATGGTCAGCGGGCGCGCGCCCGGGACCTCGTGCATCTGCGAGAGCTCGCCGAAGCCGACCGTCGAGAGCGTGATGACGGTCATGTAGACGCACTCGTCGAACGTCCATTTCCCATGGCCGAGCGCCCAGAAGCCGGTGGCTCCGACCGCCACGAGCGACACGAGGACGAGGAGCGCGACGACGAGTCGTCGCAGGGACGCGTGCACGCGCCGAGCTTACGGCCTCGTCAGTGCCCGGTCACGATGTCTGCAAGCGCAGAGGCGACGTCGGGGAACACGAAGTCGAAGCCGCTGTCGACGAGCCGCTTCGGAACGGCGCGCTGACCGCTGAGCACGGCCTCCGAACGGGACCCGAGCGCGAGCTTCACCGCGAACGGCGGCACGCGGAGGTACGAGGGCCGGTTCATCGCATCGCCGAGGGCCTTCGCGAAGACGCTCATCGTGACGGGCTCCGGCGCGGTGAGGTTGAACGCACCGTCGAGGTCGTTGTCGAGCGCGTGCTCGAGCGCTCGAACCGTGTCCACGAGGTGGATCCACCCCATGTATTGTGCACCTGATCCGACCGGGCCGCCCACGAACGCCTTGAACGCCGGCAGCATCTTCTCGAGCATGCCGCCGCTCCGGCCCAGCACGAGACCGATGCGCGGATGACTCACCCGCACGCCGGCCTCCCGAGCGGGGCTGGCTGCGGCTTCCCAGTCGACGACCAGCTGGGCGAGGAAGTCGTCGCCGGGGGGCGATTCCTCGGACAGGATCCGCTCGTCTGCGTGGATCCCGTAATACCCGACGGCGGAGCTGCTCACGAAGACGCGCGGCTTCTTCTCGGCGCGCGCGATGGCCTCGGCGAGGAGCTCGGTCGATCGGATGCGGCTCGAACGCAGGACGTCTTTGCGCTCGGGCGTCCAGCTCTCGTCGAGGACGCCGGCGCCCGCGAGGTGCACGACGGCGTCGGCGCCGTCGACCACGCTGCTCCAGGAGCCCGCTTTTTCAGGGGTCCACACGGCCAGCTCGACCTTTCCCGCGCCGCGGCAGCACATGGGCCGAGCGCCGAGACCGCCGCAGCCGTGATGGTCGCGTCCCCGGCTCAGGACGACCACGTCATCACCGCGCTCGCAGAGCGTCATGACGAGCGCACGCCCGATGAATCCGGTTCCGCCACTGACGACTACTTTCAAGGCTCCCATAGGATGCCGGACGGGGCAGATCCGTCCCACCTTTTGCATGGGATCGTGCCGAGCGGGCTAAGCTGGGCCTTGATGCACCCCATTAAGGCCCTGATCACGGCCTCGCTCATTGGGACTTTTACGGTCCTCGTCGGCGCGACGACGGGCTGCGCACCGAAGACGGTGACCGAAGCCGAGGCCAAACACGACATCGCTTGGCTCGAAGGCGAGGCGTCGCCACAAGCGATGGCGGCGCTGGGAAGGCTCGCGGACTCGGATCCGAAGGCGCTGGCGGTGCTCGAGAAGCGGTCGAACATCGACGTGAACGCGTACATCGCGGCCTGGGAGGCGGTGACCCGCAACGCGCCCTGGGGAACGACGTTCCTTCGATCGGCGCTCGCCGACCCCACGCGCGCAGATGTCGCGGCGACCGCATTGCCGCGGCGCGATCCACGGCTCATTCCGTTCGTGCCCGATCTCGAGGGCGCGGTCGTTCGTCTCTCCGCGGGCCATCGCGGCAGCGTGGTGGCGGGCGTGCTCGCGAGCATCGGTCCGAGCGCGCATGCGCACGTGCAGCGCCGGCTCATCGACGCGAAGACGCGCGGCGCGATGTGCGACGGCATCGGGCTGCCCGAGGCGAGCGGCGATGCGAAGTCGCTGGTGCTCTCGGTGCCTCCCGAGGCACGTGATCACGCATCGTGCGTCGACGTGGTGCTCACGATGGCGACGACCGAGGACATCGTCCTCGACTGGCTCGCCGTCAATGCCGAGCCGGGGCTGATCACCGCAGCCGCGAAGAGCACGCTGCCGTGCGCGCGGCTCACCGTGATCTGGGCGAAGGGCCTCGTCGAGCGTCCGCCCGAGACGCACAACGCGCTCACCGTGCCGCTCCAGATCTCGCTTCGTCGCTGCTCGGCGGCGCTCGATCCGGTGATGGCCGACCTGCTCGCGAAGGCGCCGCTCGCGCGTCCGTGCATCATGCAGGCAATCGATCCGTACTCGACGGAGCTGTCGGATCTGCGCCTCACCTGCCGCGGGTTGCGCGCGGGCTGGGTGGGGAGCGAGTCACCGCGCGTCCGCGAGCGAGCGCAAGACGCGCTGGCGCACGGCTGCTCGTTCGTCCGCTGAGCATCAGCCGCCCAGATACGCGGTCTGGATCTCGGGGTTCGCGGCGAGGTCTTTGGCGTCGCCGCTGAGGGCGATCTCGCCCGTGCGAAGGACGTACGCGCGGCGTGCCGTCTTCAGCGCGATGCGCGTGTTCTGCTCGACGACGAGGATCGTGACTCCAGCCGCGGCGATCTCGCGGATGGCGGCGAAGATCTGCTGCACCAGCTTCGGCGCGATGCCGAGCGACGGCTCGTCCAGGAGGAG
>JAXDMI010000199.1:0-7007 GCA_034666145.1 Myxococcales bacterium
GTCGTAGCCTCGAACGTCCGCTTCGGTTACGTCCTCGAGGCGCTTCGGATGCTGGAACCGCGGCTCCTCGAACAGCCTCTTCGCCCTCTGGTACTCGGCTTCGTCGTCGAACCACTTCGCCTTGTCGCTCACGTCGTCGAGCGTCGGCGTCTTCCCGCCGGGGCTCACCACACTGATTTCGTAGCCGGCCTCGAGCATCTTCGCGACGGGTACGGCGATCTCGGCGAGGTACACGCCGGCCTGCGTCGTCCCGCCATACGCGAGCGCCACCGCGTTCGCCGACGAGATCACGACGAGGACGCGAGGCTTGCTCTGCGTGATCGCTTCGTCACTCGAGTTGGCGTCGTCGTCGGCCGGCACCGCACATCCGACGGTCATAGCGAGAACAAGCGAGAGGAAGGGTTTATGCCACACGGTCGCCTATCCACGCACAGTGTGTACCATCGGTAAGTGTTTGAAATTACTTCTTCGAGCCGGGTTTCGCGGGTCCGATCTGACGACGCAACCGGCCGGCCGATCCATCAGATCGAAGCGGCCGGGTGGGAGTACAACGGCCGCGCCGAAGTCGAGCCCGCAGCTCGAGAGAGCGTCAAGGGGACGTGCAAAGCTTCAGCGCTCGTACATCTCCCGCCGCGCCGGTCGCGAGGCGATCCTCACGGCGCTCGACAAGGCCGACAACGACAGGAAGGCGGGCGTCAACTACGCGAGCGACGAGGTCTTCAAGGTCGCGCTGAAGCTACGGTCGCGAGTGCCATGACGCCGCCGCTCCCGGACGTCGGTGACCTCGTACCCCGACTCCGAGTGGAGTAAGGTCCTGCTCCTTCATGCGTGTGCCTGAAAGCCTCGTGCCGCTCTTCGACTACGGCGTCCTCGACGACGTCGTTCGACCGCTCATGAGCGGGAAAGAGGCGCACGTGTATCTCGTCGTCTCCGGCGGGAGATACGCCGTCGCCAAGATCTACAAGGACGCGCAGAACCGCTCGTTCAAGCACCGCGCCGAGTACACCGAGGGGCGCAAGGTCAGGAACACGCGCGATCAGCGGGCGATCGCCAACCGATCCAAGCACGGTCGACAGAAGGACGAGGCCGCCTGGCGCTCGACCGAGGTCGACATGATTCATCGGCTCCACGCGGCGGGGGTCCGCGTGCCTGTGCCCTACCACTTCATCGAGGGCGTCCTGCTGATGGAGCTCGTCACCGACGCCGACGGGCACCCCGCCCCGCGGCTGGGCGATCTTCCGTTCGATGCCTCGAGCGCACGCGCGATGTACGACCGCCTCATCCGCGCGACGGTGCAGATGCTCTGCGCCGGCGTCGTGCACGGCGATCTCTCGGAGTTCAACGTGCTCGTCGCCGCGGATGGGCCCGTGGTGATCGACTTTCCGCAGTCCGTCGACAGCGCGCACAATGCCAATGCCCGGAAGCTCTTGATTCGCGACGTCGACAACCTGCACCGCTTCCTCGCGCGACACGTGCCCTCCGCACGTCGCGTTCCTCTGGCGGAAGAGATGTGGAGCCTCCACGAACAGAACCTGCTGACGCCCGACACGCGGCTGCGCGGCGACTTCCGCGTTGCCGAGCGCGTCGCGAACACGGCGTCGGTGCTCGAGCTCATCGGCGACGCCAACCGCGACGAGCGAAAACGACGCGATGCGCTCGGCCTCCGCGGGGGACCGTCCGAGCCGAGCCGCGGAGCGCGCACGGGCCCACCGCAACAGAGCCGCGGAGGCGCTCCGAAGAAGGACGCGCCCGTCTACCAGGGGCTCAAGGACGAAGGGCTGAAGTTCTTCCGGCACCTGGCTGACAAGCCGCGCGGCGGCTCACCGCGAAACGGCCAGCCGTCGCAGGGACAACGCTCGCATGCGCAAGGCCAACGGCAAGCGCAAGGACAACGGCCGCAAGGACAACGGCCGCCGCAAGGACAACGGCCGCAAGGACGGCAACATCCGCAGGGACGACGCTCCGGCCCGCAGGGACAGCGGCCGCAAGCGCAGCATCCGCAAGTGGAGCGACGCCGTCCTTCGCACTTGCCGGCAGCGCAGCCGCCGGCACCGGCATCGCAAGGGCACGACCGAGCCTCCGAAGCGCCGCGGCCTCATCGGGTCGTGCGCACCGACACGACGACGGACGAGTAGCGAGCGGCCTGCCTCGTCGACTTCGCGCGTCTCTCGCACTTCTGCCCGACGACTTCCGCGACTTGCTCCTCGAGTCGCTCGCGCTCGGCCTTGCACGGCCCGAGCAGATAGCTATCGTACATAGCCATGACGAGGCGCCGCGTGTCCGTTGCCGAGGCGAAGAATCACCTGCCCTCGTTGATCCACGAGGTCGAGGGATCGACTACTCCGCTCGAGATCACGCGGCGAGGCAAGACCGTTGCCGTCCTCATCTCAGCAGCCGCTTACGAGCCAGCTCTGCGTATGGAGGGGTTGGTCGCTGGTCTCGCGCGCATCCGCGCCAAGTACGGCCGTGGCTCTGGCTTCACCGCAAAAGAGCTGCGGACGCTGCGTGACGGCGCCGTCGGTCGCGACTTCGCCTTCGACGAGCTCGACGCCGCCAAGAAGTGAGGTTCCTTCTCGACACGAACGTCGTCTCTGACGCATTGAAGGAACCTCCTCGCGCCAAGGTCCTGCGAAATCTCGCTCTCCACGAGGGCCACACAGCAATCACCGCCGTGACCTGGCACGAGCTGCGGTTCGGCGTCGAGCGACTGCCTCGGAGCCGGCGTCGAGCCGCGCTCGCAGAGGCAATCGATCTCTGGCGAGCTTCCGTGCCCATCGTGGACTACGACGCGAGAGCGGCAGAGTGGCATGCGCGCGAGCGCGCCAGGCTCCGCGTCGCGGGATACAGCGAGCAGATCTTCGACGGCCAGATCGCGTCGATCGCAGCCACCCGCCGCCTCACGCTCGTTACGGCGAACGTGAAGCACTTCGCACACTACGAGGGCCTCACGGTCGTCGACTGGTCGCGCTAACCCGCGGCGGACAGTGTGCGGCTGCGCGCGCTGTGACGCTTAGCGTCCTCGTCGACTCCGCAATGCGAGGAGGAGCTCACTTCGAGGGCCGCTCACGGACGCGGAGAACCGCGGGTTCGTCGCGGGACGAGCTCGCACGTGTGGCGGCACCGAACTTGCGGCCGGTCTGAGGGGGAAACGTCGATGCATTGGCTACCCGTGACAGGCCCCGTGGTTGTTCTCTTGGCCGCGGCCGGCGCAAGCTCTGGCTGCGGTTCCCGCACGTCGACTCCGGCTGCGCCAGCCTCGGAGACCCAGGTGACGAGCGCGCAAGCCGGCCCGCAGGCGGGACCGGATGAAGCGGGCGCCACGCTGGTCGAGCATCACCAGCACCACCACGGCGGCGTCGCGATGTTCCTCGTGATGAGCCTCGACTCGCTTGGCGCCTCCGACGACCAGCGCGCGGCGATTACCAAGATCCAGCAAGACCTCGCGGCGAAGCTGGAGCCCGTGCACACGGCGCAGGGGAACGTCCTATCGCTCCTCGCCGACGGCGTCGCCGCAGGAGCCGTCGACAAGGCGAAGGTCGACGCGGCCATCGCGAAGGTCGACCTCGCGACGGCTACATCTGCGAAGCCTGCGACGGCCGACGCGCTCAATCGGCTTCACTCGGTCCTGGACGTTCCGCAGCGAAAAGCGCTCGTCCAGAAGATCCAAGCGCACTGGCAGGTATGGCAGGAAGCGAATGCAGACGGCGGAGCGCGAGCGCTGGGCCTGACGGCGGATCAGATGAACCGCATCCGCGCCGGCGTGCAGAGCGCTCCTACCGAGGCGACGAAGACCTTCGATCGCACGATGGCGGAGAGCCGCCTCGAGAGCTTCGGCACCACGTTCGAAGGCGAAGCGTTCGACGCGAAGACGCTGATCGACAGCGAGGGTGGCAAGGCCGATCTCGCGAGCCACGGGATCCGGCGGATGGCTCGCTTCTACGAGGCAGCGGCGCCGGTGCTGACGCCGGACCAGCGAACGAAGGCCGCCGGGCGTCTGCGCGAGCACGCCGCGCAGGAAGCAGGAAAGTGAGAGGTACCATGAAGCCCAAGTCAGCCCTGTTCGCGAGTGCGATCCTTCTCGTCGTCGCGCTTCCGGTCTGCACGGTGGCAGGGGTCGCCGCGGCCCAGGATATGGCGCCGCCTGCGCCGCCAGCCACGTACGTGGCGACGGTCGCCCCCGTCTACTACGGCGGACAACCGATGTACTGGTACCTGAATCACTGGTACTGGCGCGCGCCCAACGGAGGGTGGAGCTACTACCGGCAGGAGCCGCCCTTCCTGCACGAGCATCGAATGCGCATGCAGCCGGTTCGTCACATCCAGGAGTTTCGCGGCGGTGGCGGCCGCCGCCGTTAGCGACCGGCGCGATGGCGCTGCGCGAACCGGACCTGTGCACGCCGTGATCTCCAGGATCTTGGCCGTTCACGCCGCCGGCGTGTAGCGCCAAGAGATGAAGACCAGCGCCATCGGCCTCCTTTCTCTCTCGGCGATGCTCGTGGCATGCGGTGGCGGCGCGAGCGCCGTCAGCGGTCGCGGTGTCGTGGTGTCATCGGCGACGTCCACGACGTCCGCCGTGAAGGCCGGCGCGCGTACGGCTGCGTCGCCCGAGGCTTCTACCGGCGAGCTCGGGCTCCAGGCCGGGGACTACGTCGTGTATCGCTTCTCCGGGAGCTTTCGCAAAGCGTCGCCGGCGCCGCTCACGCTGACGCAGCGTGTGCTCGGCAGGGACGGCGCGGTCGTCTCCCTCGAGCTCGTGCTCGACGACGGGCGCAAGCAGGAGACGCTTCGCATCCGCAAAGACGCAACGCCCGGCTCGGCGGAAGAGGTGTTCGACGTCACCCGCGTCGAGGCGGGCGTCGCCCGCTCGGCCACGGTCGACGCGTATGCCGCGCTGATGGCGAAGACGGTCCTCGCCGCCGATCAGAACGAAGCCGAGCTCGGCACCGAGACGACGAACGTCCACGTCGGCGGCAAGACACTCCGCTGCAAGAAGACGAGCTATCGCGTCCGCGTCGGCAAGCACGAAGCCACGATGAGCACGGTGGAGAGCGAGGCCTTCCCGTGGGGCGACGTCGCGGGCGACATCACGACCGTCGACGGCCAGGTGCTCTATCGCGTCGAGGTGGTGGAAGCGGGAAGCGGAACGCGCGATGGCGCGGTCGGGGCCGTTGCCGCGATTCGTTGAACGCGGCTGCGCGATGACGTTGCGGCCAAGGCCGTCGATCAGCTCGCCTTCTTGAATCGCGCGATCACGCTCGGCGCGCCGAGGACCTTCCCGCACGCCGCGGTGTTCCACGAGCCGAACGCGTTGCCGGAGACGATGACGTCTTCGCCGACCGTCAGCGCGTGCGGCGCGCTCTTCACGGGGGCGTAGTCGAAGAGGCAGTTGCGATGGGCCTCGAGCCACTCCAGGCGTTGGATGTCGCCGGTGGCGGGAGCGACGACGATCTCCGCCTCCATCGATACCGCGTCGGCGAGCGGCACCGGGAGCGCGACGCCGCCGACCGCGATGCGGGTCGTGTATGCGATGTGCATGACGAGCTCGCCGCTCTCGTTCTGACGGAGCGCATGCACCTCGACGCGATTGTTCGGAGCCGCAGGCAGGCTGAGCGCCCATAGCGGACGGCGCCATGCGACGCGCCCGTCGGGCTCGACGCGCAGCAGCGACACCTCCGTGAACGGCGGATGATCCGAGGTCACGCGCACGCTGGGCGCCGTCGCGTAGGCGATGCCATCGGCGCCGACCAGCAAGCCATCGGCGCCGCGTGACTCGCCGTCACCGATCGCGAACGCCCATGCCACGCTCGGCGACCATCGCCACAGCACGTGATGCACGTCCTCGGCCCAGACCTTCGCGATGGATGCTGCGTCGGTCCGCTGGAGCGACTTGTGATCCGCGTACGTCATCCACGTGCCGAGCGGCGCCAGCGTGACGTGCTTGTCGATGCTGAACGAGCGTCCCGGCGGCGCCGGCGGCGGCTGCGGGTAGCGGAGCGCAATCGGGAGCTCCTCGATCGGCGTGCGCTCTGCCGGCGACGCGTTTCCCTTGCCGTCGATGTGCACGCGGTACCGCGTCGTGCCCGCGGTGCCGGTGCAGAGCGCGCCGCCGGCGCCGTCGCTCTCGAGCGCGGAGACCGAGCCTCCGCCGCCGTCCTCGCTCCAGGGAACGCCGAGCAGATCGACGACGTTCTTCGCCCATTCGAGCTTGCCGTCGTCGTTCCATACACCGACGAACGCCTCCTCTGCGTGGAAGCCCATGTCCTGCGCGACCCCCTGCGAGACGACGGGGCGTACCTTGCGAAATGGCAGCGACGCGTGGAACCCGTTCGCGTGGATACCGGAGACCATCACGCGATGCGCATCGAGCGCGAGCGCGGCGGAGATCTCGTTGTGCCACGAGACGCCGACGCCCTTGGTCCATTTCACTTTGCCGCTGCCGTCGATGACGCCGAGGAGAGCGGTGCGAAAGGCCTGCTTCTTCAGCGTGTGCCCGCCGAGATGCGCGCTCCCGTAGTAGCCGCCGGCGAAGAAGAAGGAGTCGTCGGACAGCCGCGTGAACGTGAGGATGTCGCATTCGTTGTGCGCGCCGGCGCCGTCGGCGCCCGCGATGCACACGGTCTGCCATTGCTCCTCGCGACGGAGGACGAGCGGCGGGGACGCAGCGCGCGGCGAAGGCGACGCTGCCGACGATGCGGGCATCGGCATCGCGAGCGGGATCGGCGCCGGCGCAGGAGTGGCCGCGCAGCTGGTGGAGGCAGAAGCCGCGACGGACGCGGCGGCGATGGCGATGGCGATCCGCGTCGCGAGAGCTGCACCAGCGGTGGTGGCGCGTGTCTTCGTGGCCTTCACGCGTGGGAGCATAGTACGTCTGCGCGAGGTGATGGTCGCGCGCGCTGGTGGTCGCGCGCGCGGGCTCGTGTCGTTCGCTTGAAGTCTCTTCCGGCGGACGCACGGAAAATGAAGAAGAACGTGTCGCGAGCCAGGCCTCGACGAAAGGCCGGTAATTG
>JAXDMI010000200.1:0-9014 GCA_034666145.1 Myxococcales bacterium
GCCGGCCGCGTGTGGAACGACTACACGTTCACCGATCCGGCGGACGGCACCGGCGTCGGCATCAAGTACGGCGTCGGCGGCGGTCCCTTCATCATCTGGGACACGGCCGCGCTCCTCTGTGTCAACGTCGCGTACTCACCCGACGCATCCGCCGCGAACCCCGGCTTTCCGCTGGGCATCTACGTCCAGGAAGGCCTCACCTTCTGAACGACGCCGCGCGAGCGTGCTGATCGCGCTAGCGCCTCTTCGACTGGCGCGGCTTCGGATCGCCCAGCCAGTAACGCGCGCCCGGGCCTGCCCTACCGGCGCGATCGGCGGCGTTTGCCAGCGGGCAGCTCTCGAGTGAGAGGCAGCCGCAACCAATACACTTGGTGAGCCCGTCGCGCAGACGACGGAGCTCCGTGATGCGCGCGTCGACGCGGGCCTCCCACGTCTTCGTGATGCGCGCCCAATCGGCGGCCGTCGGAGCCCGGCTCTCCGGGAGCTTCGCGAGCTCCACGCCCACCTCATCGAGCGTCAGTCCGACCCGCTGCGCGAAGAGGATGAAGGCAATGCGCCGGAGCACTGCGCGGCCGTAACGCCGGTGACTGCCGCTGGACCTGACCGACGCGAGGAGCCCGCGCTCCTCGTAGAAACGAAGCGCAGACGGGGCAACCCCGCTCCTCGCAACGACCTCGCCGATCGTCAGCAATCGATATTCCACCATGCCTTCCAGAAAAGCACTCGCAGGGCTTGATCTCAAGTGCACTTGAGATTCTACGCTGGTGACATGAACCCATCCGCCGCCTCACATCACCCCTCCTCCGCCGATCCTTACGTCGCGATGCACGAGCACCTGATCCTCATCCACCGTGGCATCGGAGGCGCGTTCGCGGACGTCCTCGCATGCAACGGCAGCGACGTTGCCGGCCTCGTCGCCGCTGGCGCCGCGGCTGCCGGGTTCCTCCTCGGCCACCACGACGCCGAGAGCCTCGTCCTCTTCCCCGCGCTCCGAAAGAGCGGGATCCTACGCTCGAGCGACGTTGGGTTCCTCGAAGGGCTCGACCGCGAGCACGTCGCACTGCACGAGATCGCCGACCGGCTCGTGGCAGAGACGCGATCGCCGCACCCCCGGGCGTTCGAGATGATCACGCTCGCCAAGGAGATCGCGACGGCGTTCGGCCTCCACACGCCCGGCGAGGAGAAGGGCCTTGCGCCGGAGCGCCTTCGCACGATGATCTCGCCCGACGACCTCGCGGATCTCGCGCCCCCGCAGTGGAGATGACGAAGCTCGTGGTGGCCCGCTCAGAGGCCCTTCGCTTTTCCGCGCCACAGCACCACGGGCACGATGGTCATGCCGAGGAAGGTCGCGAAGGAGTGCGTCGACGGATAGAAGCCGATGTCGCCGCCGACGTCGAAGACGAGCCACGGCTTCGGAGAGTGACTGAGCGCGAAGAGGAACCCGCCGTCACGACGTGACACCGGCTGCGCGTCCGTGAAGACATATCCCTCGACCATGATGCCGAACGGCCAGGGCAGCGGCGCGGAGAGCGCCAGCGCGGTGAAGCCCTGCGGAGCCGGGTGATCATCGAAGGCCCACACGTTCACGCCTGCGTTGAGATCGGCGTGGAGCGGACCGAAGTCCTTCGTGGCGTAGCCGGTGAAGAACGTGTCGTAGTTGCGGAGGTAGCCGGTCGCGCGAAACGTCGGAACGCTCAGCTCCGCGGACACCGAGAGCGACGGGAGGTACTTCGTCTGATCGAGGAAGTGCAGCTTCGGCGTGATGACGATGTCATCGAGATAACGCTCGGTCGGTGGGCTCACGGTGGTCGAGTAGCCGTTCGAGCCGAGCTGGAGCTGGAGCTGCTCGATGAGCGTGAGCTTCGCGATGACGGGGAACATCCAGACGCCCTGGTGGAGCGGACCACTCGTACGCGTGCGCCGGTAGAGAGCGCCGCTCTCGATCTCGACGCTCCCCGGCTTCACGAGGTCCGCCGTGCAGGCGATGGTCGGACGGCACGGCAGCGAGACGTCGGTATCGTTCGGTAATTCCGGCTCGGCAGCGGCGAAGCGCGTAGCGCCGAGGATCGAGAAGAGCGCGCTCACGGCGATGAGCGCGGGCCCCGATCGGGAGAGAGACACGGTTGCAGATTCCGACGGCACGTTGCGAACTGCAACACATCATCGCATTCGCTCCGATCGCGCCGAATTCGATCGCGGTGGTTCCGCGGTCGACCTAATGCTCGCGCGCTTCGTGAGACCGCTTTCTTTACGACTCGCAGCATGCGCGACGCTCGCCATCGGGCTGCTTCTGCCTCGCGCGGCGCGCGCCGACGATGCGCCCGTAGAGATTCAGGACGTAGCGGATCACAACGAGTGGGCCGGGTTCCCGGTCATCGGCGGCAGCACGGACATCGGCGTGCAGCTCGGCGCCGCTGCGACGGTCGCGCATCATGGCGACCGCTTCAAGCCGTACTGGTGGAAGGTCGACGCGCTCGTTTCACTAAGCGTGAAGGGTGGACCGCGCGGCACGGAGATCGTGCAGCAGAGCCACGACATGCGCTTCGACATCCCGGGCGGAGGCAGCGGCAAGATCCGCCTCATGCCCGGCGTCTTCTACGACAAGACGATCAACTCGGGTTACTTCGGTCTCGGCAACGCGTCGCCGCTCGTGACGGATCGTGATGGCCAGGTCGGCGAACGCTATCAGTTCCGCCACGAGGAGCTGAGCACGCGACTCAACGCACGCTCGCCGCTCGGCGGGCCGTGGAGCACCATGTACGGGTGGCAGCTCCGCTACCTGCGGCCACGCGCGTATGCCAACAGCAAGCTCGCCATCGACGCGGCGACGCGGAATGACGACGGCACTCCGCTCATCCGCGGCCTCGAACCGCTCGGCGTCGGGACGATCAACCAGGGCTTCATCTACGACACGCGCGACGACGAGGTCTTCACGAGGAAGGGCGAATATCACCTCGCCGCGTTGCGTCTCTCCGGCGCGGTGCCGACCTCGAGCCACATCTACTGGGCGGGCCTCAACGTCATCGCGCGGAAGTACGTGCCGCTCCCTGGGTCGTTCGTGCTGGCGGGCCGCATCATCGTCGACCTGATGGTGGGCAACGTCCCCTTCTACGATCTGTCGCAGGGCGGCGCGTTCGATCCCGATGACCTGCCCGGCGGCCCGGAGAGCGTGCGCGGCATTCCCAACGGGCGCTACTCGGGTCTCATCAAGGCCATCGGCAACGTCGAGGTGCGACGCATCCACGGCGCGGTGCGGGCCTTCGGCTCGCGGTTTCAGATCGGCACGAACGAGTTCTTCGACACCGGCCGCGTGTGGACGAACTACACGTTCTCGGATCCGCGCGACGGCAAGGGCATCGGCCTGAAGTACGGCATCGGCGGCGGCGTCTTCATGATCTGGGACACCGCTGCGCTCTTCCGCGTCGACGTCGCGTACTCACCGGACGCGTCGGCGGCGAACCCAGGCTTCCCGGTGGGCATCTACGTGCAAGAAGGTCTCATCTTCTGACCTGTCTTCTGCGCTGATCGCGTCAGACCTTGCGCTCGTCGACGGACGGCGGCGGCGCGCTCGAGCCGCGAACGGCGCCGTTCTGCGGGACGTCGTGGATCTTGATGGCGTGGAACGATCGCGGCGATTCGTCGATCGAGCGCTCGGCAATGCGAAGGAGGTTGTCGACCTCGCGCACCGCCGCCTCGTCGCCGAGGTCTTCGAGCCAGGTGCCCGCGTCCTCGAGGACCTCGCGGCAGACCGGGTCTTCGAGGCCGAGCAGGACGCGGCCGAGGCCGAGCAACGCCTGGGCGCCGCCAGCGGCGTCGCCGAGCTCGTCGAACGCGCGGGCAGCGGCCTGGAAGCGCTCGCCGGCCTGCTCGAGGAGGCCGCGAGCGAGCAGCGCCTCGCCGGTCTCGAAGGCATTCTTCGCGAGGGCCCGCCGCTCCTCCACGGGAATCACCGCGATGACCTGACTCTCGCGGCGGATGTGCTCGCGAGGCTCGAGCCGCGAAGCTGCCACCTTATCGACCGAACGAAGACGCAAAGCAGGCATGAGCGCAGCCTTGCCACCCGAGGGTGGGTCACGCAACCGAAAGACCCACAAAAAGGCTTTAAATCACCGCAAAGGAAGATCTTTCCACCCCGCGCGTATCACCAAGATCCCGAGCGACAACGAGTCACGGTTTGCACGCGCCCGAGCGGCGCACAGCGCCGCGAAGACGAATGCGCCACGTCGACCGTTCTTCGTGATCAAGGGCGAATACTGAACGCGGAGGCGTTTCGTGCGCACCAGTCGGCGAAGGTTCGCGGACGACGTCCGAGGAGCCTCTGCAGAGTGTCGGTGCGGAAGCCGATCGTGTCGGCGCGCATGATTCGGAACCCTTGCACGATGGCGTCGGCGAGCGCCGGGGGGGCCCCGTTTGGAAACCGGGAGCGGACCGCTTCTTCGGGAGCGGCCGCGTCACGTACTTCGATGGTGCGCCCGATCGCCTCGGAGAGGATTCGAACCTGCTCGGCGATCGTGAGCGCCTCGTCGCCGGTGAGCGCGTATTGCTTGTCTCGGTGGCCGTCCGTCGTGAGAACGAGGGCGGCGACGGCGGCAATGTCCGCCGGGTCGATGGGCGCATAGCGGCCGGGCCCAATCGGGTCGATGACATAGCCTCCCTCGGCGATCGTGGGCCGCCAATCGAGGGCGTTCGTCATGAAGCCGCCGGGCCGCAGGAACGTGGCGGAGATGCCGGACTCGCCGATCATCCGTTCGCGCTCGTGATGCCAGCGAGCCATGGCGGCCAACGGGCTGCCGCGGAGGTACTCCGGCGCCACGGAGTAGGACGAGACGAACACGATGTGCTGGACGCCCGCCGCCTGGGCGGCAAGAAGCGCATGCGCGGCATACTCGGTGCCGATGCCCTGCGTGAGGAGAAATAGTTTGTCGATCCCCGCGAACGCCGGCGTCAGCGTCGCCGGCACGGCCAGGTCGCCCACAACGCGCTCGGCGCGTACCGGCAGTCGCGCGGCTCGCTCGAGATCGCGGACCAGCATGCGAAACGTTACCCCCTTGGCCTCGAGCTCTTGGACGAGCTCGCGGCCGATGTGTCCGGTACCACCGGTAATCAGTATCATGGAGCCTCCAAGCCGACGATCATTAGCCGACTAACGACTTAACGTTAGCCGGCTATCCATCGGGGTCAAGGCATGCCCGAATTTCTCGATCTACACGGCAAGACCAACAAAGTGCTACGGGCGCTGGCCGAAGAGGGCATGCAACGTCATGGCATGCATCTCGGACAGAACGTGCTGCTCGCGCTCCTCTGGGAACAGGACGGCCGCACTCCCGGCGAGGTCGCCGCCGCCGTGAACGTGGCGACGCCGACGGTCGTGAAGATGGCGACGCGAATGACGGCCGCGGGGCTACTCACCCGACGCCGCGACCGCGCCGACAACCGTCTCGTCCGCCTTTGGCTGACCGCCGCCGGGCGCGCGCTCCAAGGACCGATCGAGAGCGAACGACGCGCGCTCGAGGAAAAGGTCACCGCGGATCTCACCGCGACCGAGCGCAAGCACCTGATGAGCGCGCTCGCGAAGATCCAGCGGTCCGCGAGCAAGCTGTTGAAGAGAACGGTCGAATCCGACGAGACCTAGCTTGCTGGGACGAGGCCGGGGGGCGCCCGCGGGTGGCCGGGGGAAGATCTTTCCGCCGGCCGCGTATCACCTGGATCCGAGTGCGGCGTTTCAGCCGTCGACCGAGATCGTGAGCTGGTCGCGGAGGGCGAAGTATTCTTCGCTCACGCTGAACAGGACGATGTCCTTCATGCGCTCCTTCACCGGGACGCTCGACGCCTCTTCGGTGCCGCGGATGACCTCCGTCGTCAGCTGGAGGTCGTGCGCGAGGAGGAAGCCCACGCGATCGGCCGTGAGGTCGATCGACGCCACCCACTTCTTGAGATCGAGCGCGCCGCCCGCCTGGAGAAGCTTCGAGACCGTGCTCGCGAGCTGGTCCTTCGCCGCGCCGTGGAAGTCCTGCGCCATGGCCTGCATCGCATCCGCGACCTGACCCTGCAGATCCACGGAGACCGGGAACTGCGGGACGCACAGCTTGATGGCCGCGAAGAGCCACGCCTTCAGGCCCGTGCCCGTCGGCACGAGGTGACGGACGTAGAACCCAGGACGGAAGTACGCCATGTGACGACCGGCGATGAACGCCATCGACTGATTGGCCGGCGCGTTCTCGAACGCCGCGCGACCGAGGACGATCGCCGGCGTGCGCGCATGCACCATGCCGAGCGCGCCGGGGTCGTTCGGGTTCTGGAACACGAGCGGCGGCGCCATGCCCAGCACGCCGCCGACGTAGAACAGCGTCTGCGAGACCGGGTACGGATGCAGCGAGCAATCGATCGCGTAGCGCGGGTCGTAGCCCATCGCCTCGATCGGCTGCGTGCGCGTGCGGATGATGGTGGGCTGGATGATCGCGAAGATGCGCGTGACCAAGGGATCGAGGTCCCAGTGCGCGAGGCGCGTCCACGCCGCCTCGTCGAGCGCCGACTGCGCGGGCGCCGCGCTCTCGGCGCGATGCTTCTTGTAGAAGCGCTCCTCGTCCGGCTCGGCGAGGCGCAGCACGGAGAGCGCCTGGCAGAGGCACCACGCCGGGTCGGCCTTCTTCGCGTCGGTGAAGAGCTTGCGCAGCAGCTTGTAGCTCTCGACGCGATACGGGTTGCGCCGGAGGATCTGCGTCTGCGACTTGATCGCCTTGTCGAGGTACTGCTTCGGGTCGAGGGCGTAGAGCTCGCCGAGCTTCTCGGCGCGCGCGCGGTCCTCCGGATCGAACGCCTGCGCCGCCTCGAACGCGTCGATGGCGAGCTCGGGCTCGTTGAGGTTCTTCTGATAGAGCTCGCCGAGCTGGTCGAGGACCTTCACGAGCTTGTCGCGGTCGGCCGTGGTCTTGGCCTGCTCGATCTGCTTCTTGAGGAGCAGCTCCACGTCGTGGTGCTTGCCCTTGCCGCGATGCAGCTCGATGGCCTCCTCGAGCGCCTTGGCGTTGTCGGGGTCGAGCTCGAGGACCTTGGCGTAGAACTCGATCGCCTGATCGACCTTGCCGAGGTGCTTCGACGCGATGGTCGCTGCAGTATGCATGTACTTCGCGCGCTGCTTCGTGTCCTCCACGAAGTCGGCGAGGCGGAGGACGACGTCGACGAGCTTCGCCCAGTCCTTCTCCTCCGAGTAGAGCTGCATCAGCTTCGTGAGCAGGCGGCGATCGTCCGGTTTCTCCTCGAGGGCCTGGCTGTAGGCCTTCGACGCGCCGGTGCGGTCGTTCTGCTTCTGGAACATGACGTCGCCGATCTCGAGGAGCAGCTCGAAGCGCTCCTGTCCGATGGCGAGCTGGAGGCGCTGGCGACGCACGGCGATCGAGGCGGTGAAGTCGCCCTTCTCGTCGTAGATCTTCGCGAGCGACCGGAACGGACGCGGGTTCGAGGGATCGATGCTCGTCGCCTCGCGAAGCGGCGCGACGCCCGCCTCGAGCTCGCCGGAGCGACGTGCGCTCTCGCCGAGGTGATAGAGCGCCTCCGCGCGATCGGAGCCCACGAGGACCGAGCCGTACTTCTCGAAGAGGTCCTTGTGCATGCGATACGCGCTGTGCGGATCGCCGAACTCGAAGAGCGCGTTCGCCGCGCGCGCGAGCGCCTCGACGTCCTGAGGCGCGAGCGCCTGCAGAGCATCGACGGCCGCGAGCATGCGCGGGTTGGTGATCGGCGGCGGCGGCATGCTGCCCATGCTGGGCGGCGCGACCGAGATGCGTCCCTGGCTCGCGGGGCCCGACGGCGCCGCGGCCGCCATCATGCGGCTCGACGGAGGTCCATCACCCAGGTTGGTCGTCGAATTGGCCGGCTGCGAGGGCTTCGGCTGGGTCTTGCCGAACGCCTCGATGAAGCGGACGAGCACGCGGACCGCGTCGTCCTTCGGGAGCACGCCGGTGCGACCGACGAGGCTCTCGTAGTACTTCGTCGCTTCGATGAGGCGGTTGCCCTCGAACGCGAGGTCGCCGAGGACCATGAGGCCGTCGGCATTCGACGAGTCGAGAGAGATCGACTTCTTCGCCGCCGCTTCGGCCTTCTCGGGATCGACGAGCTGCGAGTGGTAGATCTTCGCGAGCTCGGCATGGAGCCGCGCCTTGGCGAGATCGCCCTCGGCATGCGTCAGCTCGCGCTCGACGAGGCCGATCGCGCTGAGCCAATCGCCGCGATGCGCATACGCCTTGCGAAGCGCGGTGGACGCCGACGTGTCCTTGGGGTTCGCGTCGAGCGCGATCTTGTAGCGCTCGATGGCGCCGTCCTTGTCGCCGCGCGTCTCGAGGAGACGACCGGCACGCATCCACTGCTCGGCCTTCGCCTCGGGCGTGGTCGCCTTGTTGGCGAGGGTCTCGACCGCGGAGAGCGCGGCATGCGAGTCGCCGCTCATCTCGCGGAGGTGAGCGAGCGCTTCGAGCGCGCTGGCGTGAGAGGGCTGCGAGACGAGGATCTGCTCGTAGGCCTTGGTGGCGCGCTCCGGTGAGCCGACCTGCTCCGCGAGCGTGCGCGCCTTCGCGAGAAGGAGCTCGATCTTGCGGTTCTCGTCGCCCGTGACGCTCGCGTGCTTGTCGTAGAGCGCGACGACCGGCTCCCACTTGTCGAGCGCGCGATAGTGACGCGCGAGCGCGGTGAGCGCGCCGTCGTTGGAGGCGTCGATGGCGAGGATCGACTCGAGCGCCTCGGCCGCCTTCGCGTGATCGAGGAACTCCTCGTCGTGAAGGCCTGCGACGCGCTCGTAGAGGTTGATCTTCTGGCGCGGCGTCGCGGCCACTTCGATCTGGCGGTGCAGGACCTCGAGCAGCTCGCGGTACTGACCGTTGCGGTTGAAGATGCGATCGAGTCCCTTCAGCGCGTTGAGGTTCGCGGGATCGATGGCGAGCACGGCCTCGAAGCGGCGCGTGGCCTCTCCGAGATCGTTGAGGTGGTCCTCGTAGACCTCGGCCACCTTCGCGAGCGCCTCG
>JAXDMI010000201.1:0-3440 GCA_034666145.1 Myxococcales bacterium
CCGGCTTCTTCGGGTTCGCCTTGAGATCGAGGACCTCGGCCTGGAGGCCGATCATCTCGAGGAGCTGCGGGATGCCGTCGCCGGTGAGCGCGGAGACGTTCACGAAGATCGTGTCGCCGCCCCACTCCTCGGGCTGGAGGCCCTGATCGACGAGCTCGCGCTTCACGCGCTCGGGCTCGGCGTTCGGCTTGTCCGTCTTGTTGATGGCGACGATGATCGGGACCTTGGCCGACTTCGCGTGAGCGATGGCTTCCTTGGTCTGGGGCATGACGCCGTCGTCGGCCGCGACGACGAGGACGACGATGTCCGTCGCGCCGGCGCCGCGAGCGCGCATGGCCGTGAAGGCCTCGTGGCCGGGCGTGTCGAGGAAGACGATGACGCCGCGCTCGGTCTTCACCTTGTAGGCGCCGATGTGCTGCGTGATGCCGCCGGCCTCGCCCGCGACGACGTTCGCCTTGCGGATCTTGTCGAGGAGGCTCGTCTTGCCGTGGTCGACGTGGCCCATGACGGTCACGACGGGCGGACGGGTGATCGAGCCGGCATCGACCGGAGCGGCCACTGCGGGCGCGCCGTCGACACCAGCTGCCGGAGCAGCCGCGGATTCCTCACCGCGGGCTTCCGCGATGATCTCTTCCTCGGTCTGCGCGACGTCCTCGACCTCCCAGCCGAACTCGCCGGCGAGGATCTTCGCGGTGTCCGCGTCGAGGGTCGTGTTGATGTGGATGCCGGTCATGCCCATGCCGAGGAGGCGCATGAGGAGCTCGGTGGCCTTGAGGCTCATCTTCGCGGCCATGCCGGAGAGCGTGATGTTCTCCTCGATGCGGATGACCTTCTTGTGCTCGGACATCTCCTTCGTGGAGACGTTGACCGGGCCTCGACGGATCGGCTGCATGCCGGGACGGCCTCGGCCGCCCATGCCGCCGCGACCCATCATGCCGCCGGGGCCGCGCTGCTGGCCGGGGCGCATGCCCGGGCGAGCGACGTTGGCGCCTGCGCGCGGATCGTACTGCACGCGGCGCTGCATCGCGCTCGCGGGACCACCACCGATGCCGGTGCGCGGTGCATTCATCGGGGTCGGCATCGGGACGCCGGGCCGACCGGCCCAGTACTCGACGCCGGTCTTCGGCGCCGTGGACTGACGCGCAGCCGCAGCCGCGGGCGGCTCGGACTGGACGACGGGACGCGGCTCCTCGGCGGGACGCGCAGCGAGACGCTCCGAAGGCGGAGGTGACGAAGCCGGTGCGGGTGCCGCCACTCCAGAAGCGAGAGCGGGCGACGAGGCGCGTGCCTCGGGCACGGCTGCGCTCGCAGGAGCGGCAGGACGCGAGGGCTCGGCGGCCGGGGCCGCTTGCTCCTCGTGCGAGGACACGGACGCGACCGCAGCAGCTACTCCCGCGACGACACCGGCGACGGTGGCAGCTGCGGCAGCGACGGCGGGAAGCTTGCC
Organism: Myxococcales bacterium; assembly: GCA_034666145.1. GTDB lineage: Bacteria > Myxococcota_A > Polyangia > Polyangiales > Polyangiaceae > Labilithrix. The sequence goes on from JAXDMI010000201.1 coordinate 1,448, forward strand.
CGACGGGGGTGCGTCCGGAACGACCTTGCGCGACGACGCAGGCGGCGGCGGCGCGGCTTCGGTCTTGGCGGCAGCGCTGCGCTTGGCGGTGGCGGTGCTGGGACGCTCGCGGACCGACGGCGGTGCCGGCGGAACGGCGACGTCACTGGGCGGAGCCGGGGGCGCAACGACCGCCGGCGCGGAGGCCGGCGCACTGCGACGATCCTCGGGGACCTCGCGCAGTGTCATGCGACGAGCGCTCTCGCGATCGGCGAGAACGTCCGTCTGCGGAAGCGCGCGGGACGAGCCCACGTCCTTCGCCGCGATTTTCGAGACGTCGCGTCGTGACGCGACATCGTCGTGACGTGCGGACACGTCCGTCGACGAAGCGTCGCGCTGCGAGACGGCAGCCACCGACGGCGGCCCCGCGTCTTCGCGCGGACGGGGCAAGAGACCCGAATCGGTCCCGGCCGGCTTCGCAACAGCGCGACGCTTGAGGACGGTACCCGGCCCGCGCCGGATGCTCTCCTGGACGACGTCGTGCGTCTTCTGCTTCTCGAGGTTGCGCTTCAGACGCTCCACGGCGTCCACGTCGACGGACGACATGTGGTTCCGCACGTCGGTCACACCGATCGATTGGAACAGCCCCACCACGGCCTTCGGGTCGAGGTTCAGCTGCTTCGCCACTTCGTAGACACGGACCTTGCTCATCGATCCTCCGACGACCACCATGCTTCGCTCCTCGTATCTGCGAACGGGAGCGCTATACGGCGCGCGCTCCCGATCGCCCTGGCCACGCCTTCGTGAAGCACGGCGCACACGGCGACCTCTTCGCGACCAAAGATCGCTCCGAGACGCTGCTTGTTACCCCAGCCGATCGCCTTGCCTTGGCTGACCGCTTCTTGAACTTCCGGGAGCTTCGCTGCTGCAGCCGCATCGCATGCGACCACCACCAGCGCAGCCGTGCCGTCGCGATACGCAGCTCGGACCACGTCCGAGCCGGAGATCGCGAGCTTTCCGCGTTTCGCTCCAGCGAGCAGTCCCTCGATCCGGCGATCCGCCGCGATCACGAGCTGCTCACCGAGCGCTTCCACGGTGCCTTCGACCTTGCACTTGAAGACCTTCGCGAAGCCTCCGCGAAGCGCCTTCTGCACGCACTCTTTCGAGGCGTGCACATGGGCTCCGCGACCAAATCGCGAATCGGCAAGGTCGATGGCTAGCGCCCCGTCGGCCGGATCGAGAACGACACGAACGAGGTCGTCCGCGAAGTCGCGCTTGGCGCAACCCGCGCACTGACGCCGCGACCCGGGCTTGCCCGTCTCGCTGCTTTCGTCGTGCTGATTCGATTCGGCCATCAAACGAATGTTTCTCCTTCTACTTCTCTACGTGTTCCCGCAACGGCTCTTCAGGCCGGGGGGGCTTCTGCTTTTTGTGCGGCGGCAGCGGTCGCCGCTGCGCTCTTGCGAGCCGCGTCGATCTGCCTCCACTCATTCTGGAGGAACTGCTCGGCGCCCTGCTTGAGCGCGCGCGCCTTCTTGATTCCGAGGCCCGTCTTGATGGCGAGCTTGTCCTCGTCCTCGCGCATGATCTCTTCGACGCTGCGGTAGCCCGCATCGGCGAGGAGCTGAACGGTGCGCTCTCCGACGCCGCGAACGAAGAGCAGCTTCTCTGCGTCCGTTAGCGCCTCGGTCTTGCTCGATGCCGCGGTGATGCGCTCCTGGCGGAGCTTCTCCATCGTGGACTCGGCGGCCTCGCGGATCATCGCGGCGTTCTCGGGACCGACGACCTGGATGCCGCCGATCTCCTCGCTGGTAGCCTCGGCGACCTCCTCGAGAGCGCGGAAGCCCATGCGGTACATGTTGCGCGCGACCTGCTCGGTGATGCCGTCGATGCGGCCGAGCTGGGCGATCGCTTCCTCTTCCATCTGCTTGAACTTCGACTCGCTGATGATGTCGAGCTTCCAGCCGGTGAGGTGCCAGGCGAGGCGAACGTTCTGACCCTTACGTCCGATGGC
>JAXDMI010000202.1:0-9028 GCA_034666145.1 Myxococcales bacterium
AGGCGCCGCATTCGTACGACGACAGCGACGTGCGCCGCTCGAGCAACGCGCCAATCGCAACGGATCCCCCCGGCGACTGGGCCGTCCTCCACGCCGGCCTCCGCCCGAAGCTCGGCACGTTCGGCGGCATCGCGACGATCGCGCTCGCCCATGCGCGCACCGAGCAGTTCTACGGCGGCTTCTCGCTCTCCGCCGTGCGCAACGACGCCGGCACGCACATCGGTCTCGCGCAGATCGCGCTCGGCCGGAACCTCTCCGACTCGTTCGGTGGCGGCGTGCAGCTCAGCATCACCGAGAACCGTGCGCGCAACTTCATCGGCATCGGCCAGACGTCGCTCGCTTACAACCGCAGCCTCGACATGACCGCGGTGACGCAACTTGCTGCCTTCAACCGCGCGAAGAGCTTCGCCGGCGTCACGCAGCTCGGTCTCTACAACCGTACCGACAAGAGCTTCGCCGGCGCCGCGCAGGTCGGCGCGTTCAACCATGCGCAGGGCAACTTCGCCGGCATCGTGCAGCTCGGCGTCGTCAACGCCGTCGGCCCGAAGGTCTTCGGCGAGAAGGAGACCGGCGGTAAGAACCAGTTCGCCGGCATCGCTCAGGTCGGTCTCGTCAGCACGGCGAACGGCAGCTTCTACGGCCTCGCCCAGATCGGCGGCTCGGCATTCACGTCGAACGACTTCCGCGGCATCGTGCAGCTCGGCGTGTTCGGCGCCGGCGCCGGCAGCTTCCACGGCCTCGCGCAGACCGGCCTCGTCGCCATCTCGAAGGAGTCGCTCGGCCTGCAGATCGGCGGCGGCGCGATCGCATTGGAGGAGCACACCGGCATCCAGATCGGCGCGCTCGGCACGTATGCGAGGAACATCGACGGCGCGCAGATCGGCGTCGCGAACCTCGCCGAGAAGGTGCGCGGCGTTCAGATCGGCATCTTCAATCACACGAAGAGCCTGCGCGGCGTGCAGATCGGTCTCGCCAACCACGCCGACGACGGCGTTCTCCCGTGGACCGCGCTCCTCAACATGGGCTTCGGCGACGGCGAATCCGACGACAGCGACCACGACTACGATCGCCAGCAGCAATACAAAGCCGCCGGCCTCTGACGCACCGCCCGACCCAGGGTCGGGCACTGCGTCAAAATCCATGACGCACTGCCCGACCCTGGGTTGGGCACTGCGTCAAAGGGTGGGTCAGTCGCCGCGGAGGGCTTCGATGGGGTCGAGGCGCGCTGCTCTTCGGGCGGGCACGATGCCGAAGACGACGCCGACGACGGCCGAGAAGGCGAACGCCAGCACGAAGCTCTCGGGTGGGATCGCGAGCGACCAACCCACCGCGCGGCCGATCGCTGACGAGCCTCCCACGCTGATGGCGAGGCCGAGGACGCCTCCCGACATGCAGAGGAGCACCGCCTCGACGAGGAACTGCAGCGTGATGGCGCGTTCGGTAGCGCCGACCGCCAGACGCACGCCGATCTCGCGCGTTCGCTCGGTGACCGACGCAAGCATGACGTTCATGATCCCGATGCCGCCGACGAGCAGCGAGACGGCGGCGATGCTCACGAGCAGCGTCGAGAACGTCTCGGTGGCTGCCATCTGCGCCTTCACGACTTCCTCGGGGTGGCGGATGTTGAAGTCGTCGTCTTGACCGGACCGGATGCGATGGCGCTCGCGCATGAGCGACGAGATCGCGTCGACCGCCGGACCGATCGCCTCCGGTGACACCGCGGAGCACACGATGTCGTCGAGCGAGGTCTGTCCCGCGGGACGCAGCTTTCGATTCGCGGTGGTGTACGGCACCATCACGACGTCGTCTTGATCCTGGCCCGTCGCGGATTGGCCCTTCGGCGCGAGGAGCCCGACCACCTCGAAGGGTTGTCCGTTCATGCGCACGAGCTGACCGACCGGATTGTCTTCGCCGAAGAGCCGCGTCCGCACGGTCTCTCCCATCACGAGCACGTTACGCCCCGCCGCCACGTCCTCGTCCGTGAAGACGGCGCCGAGCGTCATGTCGAACCGCTTGATCACGAGGTACGACGGAGCGATTCCGCGCGAGCGCGTCGACCAGTTGTCGCGCGCCGAGACGATCTGCACGCTGCCGTCGATCTGCGGAGACACGCGCTGGATGAGCGGGATGTCTCGCAAGATCGCCTCCGCATCACCGAGGGCGAGCGTGGGCGTCGACTTCGCACCGGTACGCACGCCCGCGACGTTGCGCGAACCGGCCTCGACCCACACCAGGTTGTCGCCGAGGCCTTGGAGCAGCGCGGCCGACCGCGTCGAGCCCTCACGACCGAGCGCGACCACCCACACCACCGCCGCAATGGCGATGGCGATGCCGATGACGGAGAGCGACGTCCTTCCCTTGTGACGCAGCAGCGCGCGGACGGCCTGTCCGAAGAGAACGAGCGCAAGGCTCACCCCCAGGAATCGACGTCGCACGCCTCATTCCTAGCCGGTTTTCTGCCTGAAGGGTGAGCGCGCTCGCGTAGAGGCCTCATTGCGGGCGCAAGAGCGGTGAGCGCCGGCACGCGGCGACGGCGTCGTCGTGCGAGAGTCCGACGTTCGTAACGGCTGCGCTCGCACAAGACGCGCTCGACGGCGTGCCGCGGGTGCTGCAAAGAGAGACCGCTTGATCCCGCGTGAAGCCGGAGGTGATCGCTTGTGACGCGCAGTCGGCCGTCTCGGGGGCTCCACGGTCCGCACAGAGCGCGACCGCCTGCGCGCGAGAGAAGCCGAAGCTCTGCACCGCGCGTGTGGCGCACGCCGCCGTGCTTGCCGAGCCGCGATTCGCGCAGAGCGCGACCGTGCTCGCCTGATCGAAGCCGTTGAGCCCGAATGCCGCTGACGCGCACTGGGTCACTGCGGTTCCATCGCGTCCGGCGCAGACCGTGACCGCTTCGGCGCGCGTAAAACCGAGGGCGCTCACGACGAACGATGCGCAGGCGGCGGCCTCCGTCGTCGCTCCGGGCGCCGCGCAGAGCGCGACCGCGGAGTCGCGATCGAAGCCGGACGGGGCGACCGCCTGGAACGCGCAGTCGGCGTTGTCGGTAGTCCCACTCTCGCAGAGCAAGGCGGCCTGCGTCGCGCTGAACCCGTCCGTCAGCGCAGCGCGGGCGAGGCACGCCGCCGAGTCGGGGCCGTTCCCGCCCGGCGTGCGCGCGCGGAGGAGCGCGACCTCGAGGAGGTCCGTGAGGTCTACGCGATCGACTTGACCATACGATCCCGCCAGGCCGCTCGTCGTCCGCTGGAGCTGGGCGAGCAGCGCCGGGATGGTCTCGACCGACGCGTCCGATGCCGAACCAGCGTCCGCCGAGAACGAACCTCCAGCCGCCTGCGCAGGCGCGACCTGCTCGACCGACTCGCCCGGAGGAGGTCGGGACGTTCCGCAGCTGGCGCCGACAGCGAGCGCGAGCGCGACAGCGCCGAAGACCGGCACGCGACGCGTCATGCGCCGTGACGAAGCAAGACGCGTGCGCGCCGCCGAAAAACGGCGAGCTCGTCAGCGCTTGTCGGCGACGCCCATGTAGCCGGTCGTCGTCGACGACGTGTAGCGGAACGCGAAATCGTGCGGCACCACACCCGTCGCGAGCATGCGAAGGAACGCCCAGGACATGACGTCCGGCATCTGTCCCCTCACCTCACGGAGCGAGAGCCCGCTCTCCGCGCACATGCCCCGGATCTCCGCCGGCGTGCGAAAGAGCGCGTGGACGTGGAGATCCTCGGGTGTGTTCCGCACGAACCACTCGACGCCCTTGATGACGACGATCCACGACAGCAGCGTTCGGTTGAACGTGTGGAAGAAGAACAGTCCGTTCGGCGCGAGCACGCGCGACGCCTCGGCGATCACCCGCTCGGGTGAGACCACGTGCTCCAGGAAGTCCATCGCGCACACGACCTCGAACGAACCGTTTGGATAAGGCAGCTCGTACGCGTCGCCGACGTCGTAGTGCACCGAGCGGGTCACGTCGTGACGTGCGGCGACCTCCAGGCTCGCGGACGATGCGTCGAGCCCGGTCACGTCGAAGCCGTGTGCGGCGAGCGCGTTGGCGAGGAAGCCCGCACCGCAGCCGATGTCGAGCACACCCGCCTCGCCGAAGCGTGTCCGGATCTCGTCCACCATCCAGGGGGTCCGGTGTGCCGTCTCGGCACGGAGCAGCGCGATCGGATCGTCTTGCGCCGTGTACCAGCGCTCGCCGAGCAGATCGTAGACCGCGTTGTTCACCGGGTTGGCGAGGGTCGTATCCGGGTCCATGGGAGGTTCCAGTAGAGGATCTGATACATGCAGAATGCACACGTGAGCGCGAGCTGGGCCCCCACCATGCGCGCGGCCGGCAAGCCGTGGAGCCAGAGCGGGAGGTCGCGATCGTCGAGATGGATCGCTGGCCACGCGACGCCGATGCTCGCGAGGCAGATGGGGTGCACGACGAACAGGACAGCGTGCAGCCAGTGCTCACCCGCGCTGCAGCGCGCGGCGTGGACCGCCTCGTCCTTCGTGATGAAGATGCACGAGACGAGCGCGAGCACCACGTAGGCAGCGACGGCGCGGCCGGAGGGCGGCACGAGCAGCACCCACGCCATACACGCGATCACCGTCATGGTGTCGAGCGGGTGACCGATGCGCTCCCATGCGCCCAGGCCGCGACGGCGGTGGTAGTGCAGCTCGTCGACGAGCATCGCGAGGGCCTGCACGCCGAGGGGCAGCGCGAGCAGCGAGGCCGTCGCGTTCACCGACATCCCTCCCGCACCATGAGCGCGCCCGACACGGTCAGGCCTGGGCCGAAAGCGAGGCTCGCGACCAGCGTCCCGTCCGGGATCGCGCCGTCGAGCACGATGGCGCGCCAAACGTGCGGCAACGTCGCCGACGACATGTTGCCGAAGCGCAAGAGGACCTCACGGCTCGCCTCGAGCTGCACGTCGCCGAGCTCGAGCGCGCGCTGCACGGCATCGACCACGCGCGGACCACCAGGATGCACGGCAAATAACGTCCGCGCGCGATGCGCCTCGAACGAGAGCCCGGCATCCTCGAAGAGCGCCCGCACGAACGCGCGGACGTTCGCCGCGATCTTCGACGGCACGTCGCGCGACAGCGTCATGTGCATGCCGCGATCGCCACACGTCCACGTCATCGACTCCGTCGAGTCCGGGACGATCTCCTCGCGCTCGGCCACGATGGCGAGCGATGGCCGGCCGGAGACGCCGCGCTCCACCGCGTAGCGAGCATGCCCGTCGGCGAACAGGCTCTGCACCACGAGCTGCTCGGCTTCGTGCTCGCACGGCTGGAGATGCAAGGAGCACAGCTCGGTGTGCACCACGTCGGCCCGCGCCGGCCCCTTTGCGGACGCGAGCAGGCCCGCGGCGATGCGCGCTGCCGGCAGCGCGGCGTAACAACCCATGTGGTACGCGTGCGTGACGCGCGTGCGGCTGCCCCAGCCCTTGTTCGCGACGAGTCGCTGCGCCGCGCTCGGCGACGCGTACCCGGTGCACGTCACGTGAACGAGCTCGCGCGGCGGCTCGTTCTCGCCTTCGTAGAGCCGCTCGAACGCGCGCGACGCGACGCGCGCGAAGAACGCGGTGCGTGCGGCGGTGCCCGCTCCCTGCGGGTCGCGGTGCACGTCGTAGATGTCCATCTCGTCCCAACGGGTGTGAGCGAAGTCGGCCACCTCGTGACCGCGCTCGGCGAGCTTGTGCGGCGCGCACGCGACGCGGCCGATCAGCCTGCGTAGGTGAACGTGAAACGACTCGCCGTCGTCGTCGAAGCGCTCGGGGCCGCGGCCCTTCTCGGCGAGCGTGTGTGCGCGCGCGAGCCAGTCCAGGGTCGCATTCTGCGACGTCACGTAGGCAGGCCGCACGATCTCGAACCGTGAAAGGCGAGGTGCATCTTCAGGAGCGATGACGGTCATGGCGGCGTCGTTCGCCCAGCAGCTCGCGTGCCGAGCGCAACGCAGTGCGCGAGCGTCAGCGGGCCGCGCCACGACGAGACGGGTGGCGAACTTGCAGCGGGGCTCGCCTCGCCGGCCGCGAGATGACGACCACGAGCGCCACGAGGGCAGAACCGATGACGCAGCGATCGACGGGGCGGACCACGGCTGTCGTTGCAATGACGACGCAGGCGCCGTGTCGCGACGCGCTTTCTTCCGCCTCCGCGACGCGGCTGGACCACGCGAAGAATTTCCTCGTCCACCTCCGCTTGCCGTTTCAGCTCACGCTCGCGCCCTTCATGTTGTGGGGCGCGGCCGTCTCTCATGCGCGGCTCTCCGCGAGCTTCGTCCTGGCGTTCGTGGTGTTGCAGGTCTGCTTCTATGGCGGCACGACCGCGTTCAACTCCCACTACGATCGCGACGAAGGCCCCGTGGGTGGGCTGGAGAAGCCGCCGCCGGCGGGACCTTGGCTCCTGCCGGGCAGCGTCGTCCTCCAGGGCATCGGCCTCGTGCTCGCGGCGCTGCTCGACGCGCGCTTCTTCGCAGTGTGCCTTGCCTACGCCGTACTTGGAGTCCTCTACTCGCACCCCAAGACGCGCTGGAAGGCGCGCCCGTTCGCGAGCTGGGCGGTCGTGATGTTCGGGCAGGGCCTGCTCGGCGCCCTCGCGGGCGTCGTCGCGAGCCGCGACGCGAGCGTGACGACCGAGGCGGCGTGGGGCCTCGCCGGCGCGGCGCTGCTGGTCGGCGGAATGTATCCGCTGACGCAGCTCTTCCAGACCGAAGAAGACGCCGCGCGAGGCGACGTGACGGCGGCCATCGCGCTCGGGCGTCGCCTCACGTGTGCCGCTTCGATCGCGCTCTCGACCCTCGGCGCGGCGAGCATGGCGATGTCGGCGCACGTCGGCGGGCGACCGTTCGATGCGGCCATCCTCGCGCTCGCGTGGGTGCCGATGGCGGTCGGCGCGGCATGGGTGTGCCGCCCCGTACCGCCGCACGCAGTCTTCCGTCGCGTATCGATGGTGCAGATCGGCGCCGGCGCCGGGTTCGGTCTCTACACGTTCGTGCGCCTGCTCGCGGGCTGAGTCCGGCGACGGCGGGCGGAGACGAAGAGACCGAGGCCGACGAGAAGGCCCGCAAAGCCCGATGTCGAGCCAGAGCCGGCAGCGGCCGTGGAGCAGCCCGCGTTGTCGCTGGGGGGCGGCTCGAGGCTGCTGACGCCGCCGGTGCGCGGGTCGGTTGTGCCGTCCGCGCTCGCGGGGTCGACCGAAGCGCCGTTCGCCGCGACGCGGAACGTCTGCTCCGGCGAGTCGGGATCGTTGGAGCGCACGGTGATGGTGGCGGACGCCGCGCCGTCGGACGTCGGCTTGAACACGACCTTCAGCGGGAGCTTCGACTTCGCAGCGGCGCGGGCCTCGCCGGCGGGAACCGTGAACTGCGGATCCGAGCTCTCGAACGTGAGCTTGCCGCCGAGCTCGCCGGTGCTGTCGATGGTGACGACCTGCTCGCTCTGCTGGCCGGCCTTCACGCTGCCCATCACGACGGTGGCGGTCGGGACCTTGAGGTTGGGGAGCGGGATGTGGATCTGCGCGCGCGTGAACGACACGGGCATCGGAGCGCCGCCGCCGATGGCCTTGCTCACCGCGTTGAAACCGTACTTCACGAGGCCGAACGTCGAGTAGCCGCTCACGGTGTCGACCTTGATGATCGGGCGGACATCGAGGGTGCCGCCCAGCGAGAGCTCGCCGTCGACCGACGCGCTGAGATCGAGGAAGTCATCGTCGCCGATGACGAGCTTCGCAGAGCCGTCGGCCGCAGTGACCGTGCCAGAATCGAGGCGCACGTTCTTCGTGACGTACGTGAACGTCGGGTTCGCAGCGGCCTGGATGGAGAGCGTGCCCTCGACGATGCCGCTGTCGACACCGAGATCCGAGAACGGGATCGAGAAGATGGTCGACTGGTCGAGCGCAGGCGCGGGCACCTTCAGCGCGGCGGCCTGGAAGCCCCACGGAAGGATCGGCATCTCGGCCTTCGCGTCGTAGTTGAACTTCGCGCCGGGGATCTTGTTGATCAGCTGCGACGCGTCGTAGTTCACGCCGATGCCGTAGATGGAGGCCTCGAGGCTCGGCGTCAGCGTGTAGTGGACCTTCATCGTGCCCATCGTTGCCTTGTCGGCGACGGGCTTCACGACGACGAAGCCCTTCTCCGACCACGAGGCCTCGACGAGCGCGCCCTTGGGCATGTCGACGGCGAGGAGCGGATCGGTTCCGACGGGATCGATCGTGAAGCGCGTTCGAATCTTGATGAGGCCCTTGTCCATGAGCCCGCTGTCGATCTGCGTCGGGAACTGGTTCTTGATTTCGGCGCGGAGCGCCGAGGTGCCGACGGAGCACGTGAGCGAGGCAGCGTCGCAGCCGGCGGTCGCCGAGCTCGTGTCGGCATGCGCCGGGGTAGCGCCCAACGTGGCGAGCGAGCCGACGAGAGAGGCGAGACCGACGCGAGCGATGGTGCGGGGGAAGCGCATTTGGAAACCTCGCCTCCAATGTGTGCAAACGTGAGTCCAACACCCTCAGCGGTGTAAACGTGCAGTTTCGCTGGAATTCCGGCGTAGGCCTCCTCCCCTTCCCCTCCTCTTCTGACGCCGACTGGCTGGCCGGCGATCCATCAGTCCGAGTCCCCGTCCCTGGTCCCGGTCAGGGGATCGGGGGCGCGTACACCCGGATGCGGCAGGCCTCGACGCCGTCCCATTTCTCGAAGCCCTTGAGGCTCATCGTCTCGGCCGGCAAATCGAGCTTCGCGGCGCGCACCGTCTTCGCGGAGCACATCACCTCGCCCGGCTCGGCCTTCGACTGGAGTCGCGCAGCCAGGTTGGTCGCAACACCGATCGCCGCGAACTCGATCTTGAACGAGGTGCCGAGCGTTCCGAGCACGACGGGGCCGGACGCGACGCCGGCGCGGAGGTCGAGGGGCCATCCGCTACCGAGCATGCGCCGCACGCCGCTGACGCGACCTGCACGGGCCACGAGATCGCGCGCGAAGGAGAGCCCGCGTCGCTCGTGCTCGTCGCCCTGACACAGCGCGAGGAGGCCATCGCCCATGTACGAGATCGGCGTGACG
>JAXDMI010000203.1:0-4548 GCA_034666145.1 Myxococcales bacterium
GGGTCTTGACCGTCGGGAAGCGGCTCACGATTCGGGTCTTGACCGTCGGGAAGCGGCTCACGATTCGGGTCTTGACCGTCGGCAGCGGCGCGAAACGCCTTGGTCGCCTCGCGATTCGGGTCTTGACGGTCGGCAGCAGCGCGAAACGCCTTGGTCGCCTCACGGTTCGGGTCTTGACCGTCGGCAACTGCGCGAAATGGTTCGGGCGCCGCACGATTCGGACCCGAATCGTCGCCCGTCGCCGGCGGAGTACCCGCCCCCGGGGCGATGGTCAGGATCAGGACCCGAATCGTGCCCACCTCTTCGGCCATGACGGCTTCGTCGACCGTGGCGGCGCCGAGTTGCGAGCGAAAATCACTTCGATGAGGTGATCGCGGGCTTCAGCCAGCCCCGTTGTTTCTTTCGCTCTTCGGGGAAGAGGCTGTCGAGCATCGAGGAGAGTCGTGCGGGGGCGTTCGCAGCGCGCGCGCCGGCGAGCTCGTCGAGATCCTTCGCGAGATCGGCGGCGGTCGGATAGCGATGGTCGCGGTTTCGCGAGAGGGCCTTCTGCACGATGGCCGCGAGGCGCGCCGGGATTTCGGGGACCAGCGTCCGGACGTCGGGGATCGCGCCGACGTGGACTGCGCGCACCGTCTCGACATCGGTTTCGCGCTGGAAAAGGCGGCGCATCGTGCATAGCTCCCAGAGCGTCGTGCCGAGGCCGAAGACGTCGGCGCGGCGATCGAGCGGGAGCTGCATGATCTGCTCGGGCGCGAGATACGAGAGCTTGCCCTTCACGACGCCGGGCGCCGTCTTCACTGCGGTGCGCATCATCGTCTTCGCCATGCCGAAGTCGAAGAGCTTGATGTGACCGTCGAACGTGACGAACACGTTGGCGGGATTCACGTCGCGATGGATGAGAGCGACGGGCGCCCCGGCATCGTCGCGCAGCTCGTGCGCGTGCTGGAGACCGTCGGCGATGCGTGCGCCGATCCACGCGATGAGCTCGGGCTCGAGACGGAGGCCTCGCGCGACACACGCCTCGTAGACCGTCGCGAGCGTCATGCCGAGGAGCAGCTCCATCGCGATGTAGCGCTGGCCGTCGTCGACGCCGACCTCGATGGTGCGAACGATCGCGGGATGACGTAGGCGCGCGAGGAGGTTCGCCTCGTCGACGAACATCTTCACGAAGTCCTCGTCCTTGTCGGCGCGGTCGCGCCGCATCACCTTCAGAGCAACGACCTCACCGCCGCCTTCACGCGCGCGACCGAGATAGATCGCGGCCATGCCGCCGCCCGCGATCTTCGCGAGGACGTCGAAGCGCCCGAGCTTCGTGGGACGCGCCGGCAGCGAGCCCGTGGCGCGCATCTGCGTCGAAGGCGTCGAGCGCGGCGGCACCGAGCGCGGCGCGACCGACGGCGGCGGCACCGACCGGGGCGGCATCGACGCCGGCGGCACCGAAGCCCGCGGCGGCACCGAAGCCCGCGGCGGCACCGAAGCTCGCGGCGGCGCCGAAGCCCGCGGCGGCACCGAAGCCCGCGGCGGCGCCGAAGCCCGCGGCGGCAGCGGCGGTGGTTTGGGCGGGTCCTTGGCCATCGTCCGGATCCGAAGCGTACGGCATCGACGGCCCGCGATCACGCCAGCTTCGAGAAATCCCCAATCCGCAGCATGCATTGCGCGCCGTAGGACAGCAGCTCGAGGCGCTTCGGCGTCCGAGCGTCGGCGGGATCGTTCACGAGGGTGCGCGTGAAGATGTCGTCGAGGCGGGCCGCGAGATCTTCGGTCTGCGAGAGCGCGGCGCTCACGGCGGCCTCCGTGTGGAGCTCCTTCGTGCTCGCGTCGACCTTCGCGACGACGTCGACGATGACCGCGTCGTCGTCCTTCTCGAACGCATCCTTGGCGTGGAGGACCGGCTTGCTCTCCTTCGAGATGCCGGAGAGGCGCTTCGCTACGGTGCGTGCCTGCGCGAGCCACGCCTTGCCTTCGGTGACCGCGCTGTGGACCGCCTTCGCGCGCGCCATCGCGTACACCGGATGATCGAGCGCGCCGCCAGCGCTGACGGCATCGGCGACGTGGCTCGACGTGGCCGACGCGAGGAGCCCACGCAGCCGCTCGAAGGTGAACTCGCGCAGCTTGGCCAGCGTGTCGTCCTTCGAGAGATCGAGCTTCTTGCCCTCGAGGCCGTCGTACGCCCAGCCGTAGAGCTCGGCGAGCGAGAGCTTCGCGTAGGCCGGGTTGACCTTCGAGCGATCGAGCAGCGTGCGCAGCGTCGCGATGCAGGCGCGACGAAGCGCGAACGGATCGGCGGCGCCCGTCGGCGACAGCCCCACCGCGAAGCAGCCCACCAGCGTGTCGAGGCGATCGGCGAGCGCGACGCAGGCCGAGACGTCGTCGTCCGCGACGGGGCCCTCGGCGCCAATCGGGCGGTAGTGATCGCGAACGGCGTTCGCGACGTCCTTCGGCTCGCCGGCGTTGAGCGCATACGCGCGGCCCATGTCGCCCTGCAGCTCGGGGAACTCGCCGACCATCAGCGAGACGAGATCGAACTTGCAGAGGTGCGCGGCGCGCTCGACGTGCTTGGTCGCGTCCGCGGAGAGACCGAGCGCGCCGGCGATCTTCGCGGCGAGCTTCTCCATGCGCGCGACCTTCTCGCGCACCGTGCCGAGGCGATTGTGGAACACGATGCCCTGGAGCTTCTCGACGCGCTCCTCGACCTTGGCCTTCTTGTCCTCTTCGAAGAAGAAGCGCGCATCCGCGAGGCGAGCGCGCATGACGCGATCGTTGCCCTTCGCGATCTGCGCCGGATCGTTCGCGGTGTTCACGACCGCGAGGTAGTGCGGGAGGAGCGTGTCCGCATCCTTCTGGACGCAGAAATACTTCTGGTGACCACGCGCGACTGCGCGAATGACGGCCGCCGGTAGCTCCAGGAATTTCTCCTCGAACGAGCCCGTCACGATGTGCGGCTCCTCGACGAGCGATGCGTTCTCGTCGACGAGCGCGGGCTCGGGATCGTGTACGCCGCCCGCTGCTTTCGCCGCTGCGGTGACGCGATCCATCATGGTCTTCGCGCGCTCGTCGCGATCGACGAGCACGTGCTTGCCGCGGAGCGCATCGACGTACGCGTCGCCCGAGGGGATCTCGAAGGAACCAGGCGCGAGGAAGCGATGCCCGCGCGTCGACTTGCCCGAGCGAACGCCGGCGAACGAGACGTCGAGAGCCTCCTCGCCGAAGAGCGCGACGAGCCACTGCACCGGACGACCGAAGGTGGCGTTGCCGGCGCCCCAGCGCATCGACTTGCGGAACGGGATCTCGCCGCACAGCTCCGCGAGCGCCTTGCCGACGAGCTCGCGCGCATCGCGGCCCTTCTCCTGGCGGCGACCGACCACGAAGCGACCGGCCTTCTGCTTGCCGCCGGCCTCCTTCGTGACGACGGAGAGCGCATCGACAGAGGCGCCGAGCTTCGTCGCGAAGGCCTCGGCGGCCTTCGTGGGCTTTCCGTCCTTGTACGCGGCGGTCTCGGGCGGACCGATCACCTCTTCGTCGAGGTCGGGCTGGTGCTCTGCGACGTCGTGGACGACGACGGCGAGACGTCGCGCCGTTCCGAGCGGGCGGATGTCGCCGTGCGAGAGTCGCAGCCCTTCGAGCTTCGTGCGAACGAGCCCCGGGAGCGCAGCGAGCGCGGCATCGACGAAGGAGGAGGGGAGCTCCTCGGTTCCGATCTCGAGAAGGAGCGTCTTCGGCATGGGAGCAGCCGGCACGCTAGCAGAAAACAAACGTTGCCGTACCCTCGGGGGATGGCGACCTTCACGATGCGTCACGACCTCGAATGCGACTGTGAGCGGTTCTGGAAGCTGTTCTTCGATCGCGAGTTCAACGAGACACTCTTCAAAGCGCTCGAGTTCCCGGAGTGGAAGCTCATCGACACGAAGGAGACCGACATGGACATCGTTCGCACCGTGAAGGCGACGCCGAAGATGGAGGCACCAGCCGCCGTCGCGAAGCTCCTCGGCTCGAGCTTCGGCTACGACGAGGAGGGCCGCTTCGACAAGGCGTCGAAGACGCTCAAGTTCGTCATCAAGCCGAACGTCATGACGGAGAAGCTCCGTAACGAGGGCACCGTGACCTGCGAGCCGCGCGGCGACGGAAAGAGCACGCGCGTCGTGACCATCATCGCCGAGGCGAAGGTGTTCGGCCTCGGCGGCATGATCGAGAGCTCGTTCGAGAAGAGCTTCCGTGTCGGATGGCAGAAGAGCGCCGACTTCATCAACAAATGGGTCAAGGAGCACCCGTGAAGCGCGCCGCCGTCGCCGCGAGCGTGCTGCTGCTCGCGGTCGTCGCGACCGGCTGCGAGAACACGTTCACCGGCAGCGTCGTGCCGGTTCCGTCGGTCCACCGCCTGCCGATCGAGAGCGAAGGCAAGGCGATCCTCATCGCCGAGGACCCCGTGATCGAGTCGAGCGATCCCGTCCACCTCGCGCGAGCGAAGGAGGTGGGCGTCGCGGGCGACCTCCGGGAGGCGATGACGCACGCCCTCGCGCTGGCCGGATTCAAGGTCGTGACGTCCCCGTC
>JAXDMI010000204.1:0-8366 GCA_034666145.1 Myxococcales bacterium
GCGGGCTCATCCACGGTGTTGGGCAGCGGGACGAGGAACGAGACGTCGTTCGTGTCCAGGGTCGCCTTGCTGGCCAGGGCGGCGTCGTCGGTCGTGCCGGCGGCGGTGGAGCACGCCGCTCCGGTGCACGCCGCAAGAACGGCCGCGGAGAGGATGCTCGACGACAAGAGAGCACGCAGCTTCAGGAGACCTCGCATGATTGACCCTTCTCGGCGGGTTTATTTTACGCCGTAAAGTAGCCTTCGCAGGTCTCATGCCATCACGATCCGTCGGCCTGCTCCGATGGATCGAGACGCTGGAGGTGGGCGGTGGCACACGTTTCGAAGCGAACGCGACAGCGATGCCATAGGCGCGAGGTGCTCACGCCAGGCTGTGCGCGGCCCATCTGGGCACTGCACGCGTCACGGTTCGGGTCGGGACGCCTTGCGGTTACGCCGGAGCAGCCACACCAGCACGGCAATCGGAGGCCCGAGCAGGAGCACGCCGATGAGCGCGATGACGATCAGCTCCGGCACGCCGATGCTTCCCACGTGCTCAGTATCCGATCACGGAGCCCGGCGCGCCGGTCTGCATCAGGGTGCCGTCGCCGAGCTCGCCGTCCGCGTTGTTGCCCCAGCAGCGGCCCGAGCCGTCTTCGAGCAATGCGCACGTGCGGGTCTCGCGCGCGGCGAGGGCCTTCACGGTCGCGAGGTTCGTCACGATCACCGGCGTCGTCGCGTCGGCGCGCTGGCCGTTGCCGAGCTGGCCGTTCGTGCCTCGGCCCCAACAGCGGACGGTGCCGTCGACGAGCAGCGCGCACGAGTGATTGTCGCCGGCGATGATGCCCTTCGCCGTCATGCCACCGAGATCCGGGGTTCGCAGCGCCGGTCCGTCAGGCATGCCGCCGGTGCACTGGCCATAGTTGTTGTAGCCCCAGCAACGCACGCTGCCGTCCTGGAGAATCGCGCACGTGTGCCCGTCACCGGCCGCGACGTCCGTGGCGCTGTTGGGCAACGCGACGTCGGTCGGCGTCACCGCGCCGCCCGGCGGCAGCCCGCACTCGCCCCCGTAGTTGTTGCCCCAGCACGTGACGACACCACCGGCGCGAAGCACGCACGTGTGAGAGCGTCCGACCGAGAGCTTCGTCACGCCGCCGGGAGGCGGGCCGGCATCGCTCGCGCCGGCATCGAACATCGCCAGGTTCGGCACGATGGCCGGCGTCGAGGTGTAGGGCCCGGGCGCGCCGAGGCGCAAGCTGTCGTTGCGACCGACGCACGCGACGTCCGTCGTGCCGAGCAGCGCGCACGTGAAGTAGTAGCCGGCGCCGACGTCGACGGCCGTGCCGCTGTTGAACGTCACCGGCGGCAGCTGGATGTACGGTGACATGCCGTTGCCGAGCTGTCCGTACTGGCCGTTGCCCCAGCAGCGGATCTGACCGCCGCCGAGGAGCGTGCAGGTGTGCGTGTCGCCGGCCGCCGCATGCTTGACGCCGGCGATGCCGGGTACGAGCGTCGGCGTTCCCGTGGCGGGGGCCGTATCGAAGCCGAGCTGGCGCAGACTGTTGTCGCCCCAGCACGAGAATGCCCCGGCGGTATCGAACGCGCAGGCGTGGGAGTCGCCCATCGCGAAGCCGCCGATGGTTCCGGGCATCGCCACCTTGAGGGGCAATGCAGACGTGACCGCGGTGCCGCGGCCGAGCGCGCCGCTGACGTTGGTTCCCCAACACGAGACATGGGCGCCGTCCGTAGAGAGCGCGCAGGTGTGGCTCCCGCCGCCGGCGACCTGCTTCACGCTGGTGAGCCCGTTCACGGGCAGCGGCGAAGAGGTGTCGTCGCTCGCGGCGGTGTCGCCGAGCCCGAGCTGTCGCCACGCGTTGTGGCCCCAGCACGAGACGGTGCCGTCCTTGCGCCATGCGCACGTGTGCCGGCCGCCCGCTGCGACGCCGACCGCGTCATTGAGGGCGAGCGCCGCTACCGGGGTCGGTCCGTCTTCCGACTTGGCGTTGCCGAGCTGACCGTTGCCGCCCGCGCCCCAGCAGCGAACGTCGACGGCGGTGACGGCGCAGAAGTGCTCCGACATCGAGCCCGACGCGAGCATGGTGACGCCCGAAAGGCCGGCCACCTTGACCGGTACCTGCACGGCGGCCGGCGGCGGTGAGCCGGCTTGACCGATGTCGTTCTTGCCCCAGCACATCACGTCGCCGCTCGTGACGAGCGCGCACATCGTGCCGCCGGACGAGGCGATCTGCTTGACGCCCGCGAGGCCCATCACCGGCGCCGGCTGCGAGCGCGGCGTGACGGTGCCGTCGCCGAGCTGGCCCGCTTTGTTGTCGCCCCAGCACTGGACGGTGGCGTCCTTCTTGAGCGCGCACGAGTGCGCGTAGCCGACCGCGACGTTGGTCACGTCGGTGAGCGAGATGACGTCCTTCGCGGTGGGACTGTTCGTCGTGGTGCCGTCGCCGAGCTGGCGGTACTCGTTGTAGCCCCAGCACGACACGGCGCCGGTGCGTCGAGCGACGCAGACGTGATGCTGTCCGACGCTGACGTCGACCGCGTCGGCGACGTCCTTCGCGAGGACCGGCGTGCTCGATGCGATCTGGAGCCCGTCGCCGAGCTCGTTGTCGATGTCGGTCGCTCCCCAGCACATGACCGTGCCGTCGCTGCGGCGCCCGCAGCCATAGTTCGACCCCATGCCGATCTGCTCGACGGGGATGCTGGGGATGCCGGCCTCGGACGGCGCATCGGTGCCGCCATCGAGCGATCCTTCGGCAGAGGTGCCTCCTTCGGAAGCAGGCCCACCGAAGACACCGTCGAGGTTTACGCCAAAGCCACACGCGGCCACACCGAGCCAAGCAAGTGCCGCCACGCTCGTGGCGACCGCAACACGAGCACGCATGCCGGGGAGAATAACAGCTTCCGCGCGCCGTCGGCGAACCCCTGACAATGCGAGGCACGACCCGCTGGCGCACACCGACGTTCACGCACCGCGGTGTGCACGCCTTCGTCTACGTGAAGATCGCCGGAACGGACTGGTCCGGATGCGTTCGGTTGCGTACCCTTTCCTTTGGATGACAGGGGCTTCTGCACAGAACGCTCCGACCGCCGAGGCCCCGTTGCTCGTCGATCGTTACGCGATCTACGACGCGATCGCCTCGGGCGGAATGGCCACCGTCCATCTGGGGCGGCTCATCGGGACCGCGGGGTTCCTCCGGACCGTCGCCATCAAGCGGCTGCACTCGCAGTACGCCCACGACGCCGAGTTCACCTCGATGTTCCTCGACGAGGCGCGCCTCGCGTCGCGCATCCAGCATCCCAACGTCGTCTCGACCCTCGACGTCGTCATGAGGGAGAACGAGCTGCTCCTGGTCATGGAGTACATCCGCGGTGAGTCGCTCTCGCGCCTGGTCCGCCGAGCGCGCGATCGCGGGGAACGGCTGCCGCCGCGCGTGGTCGTCGCCATCGTGGCCGGCGCGCTGCAGGGCCTCCATGCGGCGCACATCGCGGTCGACGAGAAGGGCCAGCCGCTCGGCCTCGTTCATCGCGACGTGAGCCCGCAGAACGTCCTCGTCGGGACCGACGGCGTGGCGCGCGTCCTCGACTTCGGCGTCGCGAAGGCCGCGGGACGCGTGCATACTACACGCGACGGAGACATCAAGGGCAAGGTCCTCTACATGTCGCCGGAGCAGCTCGCTGCGCAGCCGCTCTCGCGCACTGCCGACATCTATGCCGCCGGTGTCGTGCTCTTCGAAGCGCTCACCGGCGTGCGCATGTTCGCGGGCGACAACGAAGGCGCGGCGCTCTCGCGGATCATCAAGAACGAGCTCACGATGCCGAGCGCGATCGCGCCGGAGCTCGCGCCGTTCGACGCCGTCGTGCAGCGCGCGTCGGCCGCGAATCCCGCCGAGCGCTACGCTACCGCGCAGGAGATGGCACGCGCGCTCGAGGCGGTGGGCGGCGCCGCGAGCCATTCCGAGGTGAGCGATTGGGTGCAGCGCCTCTGCGGAGAGCTGCTCGACCAACGCGCGCGGATCGTCGCGGAGATCGAGCGGTCGAGCACGCGCTCGCGGCCGCCGCTCCCCTTCCCGAGCAGCGGCGCATTGAAGGCCGGGCCGGTCGCGCCGGGCATCATCATCGGCAGCGGCGCTGGGAGTGGAGTCACGGCCGCGTCCGGCGTGGGCGGCGTGGGCGCAGGCAGCGGCGTCTCGAGTGTCACGGGCGTAGGCGCGGTGGAGATGCCGGAGCGTTCGCGCTCTCGCTCGCTGCCGACGATCGCGCTCGTGGTGATGGGCGCGCTGGTCGTGGGATCGCTCACGGTGAGCGCCGTGCTCCTCCGCCAGTCGAGCCAGAAGAGCAGCATCGGCGCGGCCGGCATCGTGGCGGCACCGACGGCAGGCGACACGGGCACCGTCGCGAGCGCTGCCGTCGTTCGTCGTCCCGAGGCATCGGCAGAGGCGAAGCCCGCGACCACGATCATCGAGAACGCAGCGCCGTCGGCTTCCACCGCAGCCACGAGCGCCTCGAACTCGACCACGGCCGCGACGACGACCACGGCCACGGCCACGGCCACGACCGTGAAGCGGTCCGCGGGTGGTCCCGCGACGGGTGGTCGCGTCAACTGCGATCCGCCTTATGTCGTGGACAAGAACGGTCACCAGCATTTCATCCCCGAATGCTTGAAGTGAGGACGATGCGCCTGCGCATGATGATGATCGCCGTCGGTGTTGCCGCGGCGCCGCTCGCGATGACGACGACGGCCTACGCCGGCCCGAAGGAATGCGTCGCTGCTGCCGACGAAGGGCAGAAGCTCCGCGACGACTCGAAGCTCAACGCCGCGCGTGAGAAGTTCATCATGTGCGCGGCCAAGGCCTGCCCGGGCGCGGTCTCGAAGCAGTGCAGCCAATGGCTGATCGAGACCGAGAAGGACATGCCCACGATGACCTTCCGCGCGCTCGACGATCAGGGCAAGGAGACCATCGAGGTCAAAGTCCTGGTCGACGGCGCCAAGGTGTCGGACACCATCGACGCCCACGCGCTCGCGCTCGATCCCGGTGAGCACAAGGTCCGGTACGAACGCGCCGACGGGCGCTCCGTCGAGGAGAAGATCCTCCTCCGGCCCGGCGAGAAGAATCGCCTCATCGAGCTCACGTTCCAGGTCAAGACCGTGGCGCCGCCCGAGCCGGTGAAGCCCGTCACGCCACCGCCGCCTCCGCCGGACGTCGATCACGGCTTCCGCATTCCGCTCCTCGGTTGGGTGGGCCTGGGCGTCGGCGTGGTGGGCGGCGTGATGACCGTCGCCTTCGCCATGTCGGCGAACAGCTCCGAGACCGACCTGCGCTCGACGTGCGCCCCCCGCTGCGACCCCTCGCTGAAGAGCAGCATCGATACGAAGGTCGCGCTCGCCAACGTCGGCTTCGTCGTCGGCGTCACGGGCCTCGGGGTCGCGGTGGTCAGCACGGTGCTCGCCAACACGGGGAACAAGAGCGAGCAGCCCGTCGCCAAGAGCAGCGCGGTCGCGCCGAAGAGCAGCGTCGCGCTCGACGTAACCCCGGGCAGCGTGATTCTCCGCGGCTCCTTCTAATCACGCATACGACATGGCACCGCGATTGTTCGCTTCGGCGGATGCGGTACGACCGAGCGTGTACATTAGCGGCAGATGAGCGAGATCCTCGACAATCGCGAGCACGCGCGGAGCCTGCGTCGGCGACTCAACGATCACAGCATCGACATCGAGGTACTCGCGCTGGAGGCCATGCACGTGTTCGACAGTGCTCGACTTGCAACGCAGATGCACTGGCTGAACCTCGAGCTGCTCGGCTACACATCCTCTGCACAATCGAGCTCCGTGCACGAGATCTTGGGCCTGTCCGCGCAGGACCGTCTCGTCATCCAGGTGAAGACGTATCGTGTCCAGCCCGGTCGTCTCGCCGGGGGGCCTCAGGCAGGCGTCGCGTTCCATCACTTCTTCGTCGAGCCCATTCGCCAGCTCGTGGAGGCGCAAGCGCGCGTCCGAGGCGTCCCACGCTCCCTAGACACCGTCCGACTCGACTTCGCGGTCGACGAAGCGAAGCGCGACCTTCCGACCTCCGGCGAGTTCAGCGTGGATACGTTCGACCGGATCGTCCTGGGATTCCGGGCCGTGCTCCATCTCCAGCTCGGTCCGATCGCACAATGAGGCTCGATGTCGAGTCGCTTCGGGGCCGGCATCCTCGCCTCGCTCCGGAGAGCGCTGGCGTCCTTGCGCTGAACGTCGCGGTGGCCCTGGACCGCCGACACAAGCCGGGGGTCGTCATGGCGACCGAAGCGTTCGGAGCGGCAGTCGACGCGTCGCTGTCGTGGCAGCCCCGTCCGTCGGACGCCTCCGAGATGCTCGATATCGACAAGGTCACAGAGCTCGGCGCCGAGGCGATTGCCCTCGTCCTGGTGCACGAGATGCGGGGATGGGTGGCCCGACGACGGCTGCAGAAGGGCGAATACGCGGACTGGCTTCTGCTGGACCAGCAGGGGCAGCTCGTCGCGCTCGAGGTCAGCGGCACCGATCATGATGACGCAGCCGCGCGAATGCGTGAAAAGCTGGTTCAAGTCGCAAAATGCGTGGCCGGCCGGACGCGCGCGGCGTGCGTGGTAAGATTCGAGGGGCCAACCACCGCGATCAAGGACTGCCCGACGAGCCTGCGCTGATGACAATCCCTGCCCAATCCAGTCTCGACGAGCTCTACGAGCAGGTCACAGCGGCGATCCTGCGCGCGGAAAGCGCCGAGGCGGCTGGCGAAGAGAGCCGCGCGGCCGACGCGTACTTCGACGTGTCGTGCCTCGAGGAGAGCATCGCTGACGTCGTTGCCGTCGGTGAGCCTGAGGGCCAGATCGCGCGCCGCGGGGTCCTGAGAGCGGCGCTCCGAGCACGGCAGTACGCGCGCGCCATGGAGCTGGCGGAGCGATACCTCGTCGAGCCAAACGCGAGCGCAGAGCTGATGGCCAGCCTCGGCGACTTTCGCGATGAGGCGCGTCGCGCTCTGGACGAAGCGAGCAGAGTTCAGGTCGAGGTCGTGCCCGAGGCCCGATTCCGATTCCACGACGCTGCTGCGTGATGCACGCTCGCTGCCGCGACGCTCAACGATCAACGCTTACCGCACGCACCGATCGACTCAATCGAGCAGCTTCGCCTTGCCCTGGCTCGCGAGCGTGAAGCCGATCATCTTGTAGAGCATGCGCGCGCCGACGTTGCCGTCCCACTCGTCGTAGTCGTCGTGCTGGTTCGGCGCGACCTCGTTGAGATCGAAACCCACGATGCGCTTCCCCGACGCCGCGAGCGCCCGGAGGATCGCGATGACCTCCGCAGGTTCGAGGCCGCCCATCACGGGCGTGCCGGTGTGCGGACAGAACCGCGGATCGAGGCCGTCGATGTCGAAGGAGACCCAGACCTCGGCGGGGAGCTCGGCGACGATGGCCTGCGCCGTCGCTGTGAAGAACTCACCGTTGTGGCGCCGCTTCACGAGCTCGCGATCGGAGAACATGCGGACGCGCGCGCCCTGGCTCTTGCAGTAGTCGATCTCCTGCTCGCACACGTCGCGGATGCCGACCTGCACGAGCTTCGTCACCTGCGGGATGCGCTCGAGCACGTTGAACATGATCGACGCATGCGAGTGCACGAAGCCCTCGTACGCGTTGCGCGTGTCGGAGTGCGCATCGAAATGGAGGACGCCGAAGCTCGGCTTCTTCGCGGCGACCGCCTCGAGGGCGCCGAAGGGCACCGAGTGATCGCCGCCGACGATGCCGACGATCTTCTCGGCGTCGAGGAGGCGGGTCGTCTCACCCTTCACCCACGCGTTGACCTTGTCGGAGAGCTCGTTGACCTTCGCCAGAGCCTTCCCGAGCTCGGGGTCGTCACCTGCGCCGCCCGCTTCGATGATCTTTGCGGCGAGCGCCTTGCCCTTGCCGTTCGCGGCGATGAGCTCCTCGTCCTCGTCCAGCATGTGGATGCCGGCGTCGTAGGGCTTCTCCACGTCGAGGTCGTAGAGATCGACCTGCGCGCTCGCCTCGCGGATCGCCTTCGGGCCGTCGGACGCGCCGCCGCCGTACGACGTGGTCGCCTCCCACGGCACGGGGACGAGGACGACGAGTGCCTCCGACTCCGAGTGAGGCAACCCGAAGACACCAGAGCCCGGCTGCGCAGGCGCGTTGGGATCGAACGACATGACGGGACGTCCTATATCACCGCGACGCGCTAGTATCGTCGCGCTTGAAACGCGCGCGCCTCCTCCTTGCCTTCCCGCTCTTCCCGATCTTTGCTGCCGCGTTTGCGGCCTGCGGCGACGGAGGGAGCAACACGCCACCCGTGAAGCCCGCCGATCCGTGCGTGCGCACCGATCTCGATCCCGAGTCGGCCACGCT
>JAXDMI010000205.1:0-11452 GCA_034666145.1 Myxococcales bacterium
TCGAGGATGTCGAGCGCCTCGATCTCTCCGGTCGCGTCGGGCGCAAAGGCATCGACGTCATCCGCCGTGCGGTCCGCGGCAGGGAGCTGAGTCGTCACGTCTGCCGACGAGTCGTCGAGGAGCGGCGCCAACGAAAGCGGCGTTTCGCGGGGATCCGACATCTTCATCACCTTCCTGAGCGCGGCATCTTGAGCCTATTTTCGCCGTTGCGCACGTCGTGCAGGGGCGCCGGATCTTTCCGCATCAGGCGCTCGATTTGCGCACCTCCTCGCCCAACTCGCGCAAAGGCAACGGGAGGCCGTCGCATACGCGAGCGCATGAAGAACGCGCTGCTAGGATCGCAGCGTGATCGCACGATCCCTCGGTATTTCCGCCTCCGTTGCGCTGTTGCTTGCGGGCGCGCTCGGCTCACCCATCGGTTGCGGCAGCGACGGAAGCGCCGCTGACGTCCCCGACGCCGCGGTCCCCGACCAAGGCGACGAGCCCACTGCCGACGGCACCGACGACAACGCCGGCCCGCCGCCGCCGATCCCCGCGGACGGCGGCGCGCAGACTCCGATCCCCACGAAGATCCGTTACGTGATCGTCCTCGTGAAGGAGAACCACACGTTCGACAACTACTTCACCGGCTTCCCCGGTGCAGAGACGTCGCTCACCGGCAAGCTCTCCACGGGCGCGACGATCACGCGCCCCGTGGCTCCGAGCGGACCGCTCGGGTCGGACCTGTGTCACGCCAACAGCTGCGGGCAGAAGGCCTATCGCAACGGCGGCATGAACGGCTTCGACCTCAACAACGGCGGCAACAATCAGAAGCCGTACGTGCGCTACACCGAGGAGCAGATCCCGAATTATTGGCAGTATGCACGTAATTTCGTGCTCGCCGATCACCTCTTCTCCACCACGCTCGGCCCGAGCACACCGGGACACGCGGTGTTCTGGACGGCGCGCTCGCTGTCGCTCGACAACGCCAAGTGCACCACGCCCGACGGCGGCGGCTGCTCGGGCTTCGGGTGCAAGGCGGACCCTCAGACGAAGATCACGTCGTTCGATCCGACGACGTGCACCACGAAGTCGGTAGCGCCGTGCTTCGACGTCCCTGCCCTGCCGGACAAACTCCCCGCGGGCTTCACCTGGACCGACTACGGCGGTCCGCTTGCGATGATGGTGAAGTCGGTGGCGAGCGCGCCCGACGTGAAGACGCACTTCCGCAAGCAGGCCGACCTCATCGGTGACCTGAACAGCGGTCATCTCGCGAACCTCACCATCGCTCATCTCTGGAGCGGCGAGGTCTCGGAGCATCCCGAGGCGTATCCGTGTGCGGGAGAGAACTTCTCCGTCGACATCATCAACGCGGCCATGAAGCTCCCGGAATGGAACGAGATGGCCATCGTCGTCACGTGGGACGACTGGGGCGGCTTCTACGATCACGTCGCGCCACCGGTGCACAAGTGCGCCAACGGTCAGATCTTCGGCGAGGGCTTCCGGCTCCCCGCGATCCTCATATCGCCCTATGCGAAGAAGGGCTTCGTGCTGAAGACGCCCGCGGAGCAGGCCTCGATCCCGCGACTCGTCGAGGAGCTCTGGGGAATGCCGTTCATGACCACACGCGATCCCGATGCGCGCGACGGCACTGCCGGCAGCCTCATGGACGCATTCGACTTCACCCAGCCGCCGCGTCCCCCGCTCGTCCTGCAGACGCACGCGTGCCCGTGAGCTAAATGAACGAGCAGGATTCTCGTGCCGAGAATCGTGCTCGTCCGTTTAGCTTCTACCCAGGTGGGGCCGGAGGCCCCCTCATCGCTTCGCGATGAGACTCCCCCATCGCCGATGGCGATGTCGTGCTCCGCACGACCCGAGACCCAGAACTTCTGACGCTCGCCGTGCGAAGCACGGGTCGCCGAAGGCGAATCGGGGAGGCTCGTGAGCGAAGCGAGCGAGGGGGACGAAGTCCCCACAAGAGTAGAACTAAATCGCCGAGCGCGATTCGAGGAACGAGAAGCGTGCTCGGTGATTTAGGTGGTGACGGCGCGGATCACGAGCGAGACATGCGCGAACAAGAAGCCGCTCGCCACCACGACGAGCAGGTGGAAGATCTCGTGGTAGCCGAAGACGCGCGGCCACGGGTCGGGACGCTTGAGCGCATAGACGAGCGCGCCGACGCTGTACGTGACGCCGCTCGCGACGAGCAGCCCGACGCAGGTCGACCCCACCATCGGCGTGCGACCCATGACCTGGAAGATGACCATCCAACCGATGGCGACGCAGAGCAGCGCGGTCAGCCACTTCGGCGCGTGCGGCCACGCGAGCGACTTCACGACGCCGACGCCCGCGCCGATCCAGATCGCCGCGAGCGCACCGTGACCGCCGCTCGGCGAAGGCACGAGCGCGAAGAGCGGCGTGTACCCGCCGGCGATGAGCATGAAGATGGCCGCGTGATCCATGCGGCGCATGCGCTGCCGGGCGACGGGCGACCACGAGATGCGGTGATAGCAAGCGCTCGTGCCCAGCAGCAGGACGAGCGTCGCGCCGAACACGAGCGCGGCGGTGCTCGCCGGTGACGATCCCGCGCGCACCACGAGCACGGCCGTCGCGACGATCGCGACGAAGAAGAAGACCTGATGCGAGACGCCACGCAGGAGCGGCTTGACCGGTGCGGACGGCTCGGAAGGCACGGGCGATACGCGCGATACGGGCGCTACGTGCACAGAGGGCGGCGAAACGTCCTCGATTTCCGAGCCGCCAATCTCGCGACCGGACCCCTCACCCATGGTCTGCGTGCTCATCGAGGCCGCGATCTACCCTGTCTCCCGCTCGCGCGCGACCGGATCCGACGTAGAATGACGGGGTGAGCGTTCGCCATGGATCGGTGCGGCGGTGGGTATCGTTCGTTGCGCTCGCGACGGCGCTCGGCGCCGGCCTCGCGATCGCATGCGGCGGCAGCGACGGCGGAAGCGCGGTCATCGGCGACGGCGGCGGCACCGCCGAGGGCGGCAGCGGCGACGACAGCGGAGGCTCGTCCGCGGAGGGCGATACCGACGGCGGCATCTTCATGGCCGGCAACGACGCCGGCTGTCCGTTGAAGTTCGCGGGCCCGAACCCGGGCACCCTCGCCGAGAGCATCCCGCGTTCCGACGCGACCGGCGGCATCCCGTGGCAGACCCCGATGAACGCGCTCACCGTGAACGGCGCCTTCGCGCACGCCGACGTGGACGTCGGTCAGGCGACCGAGCTCCTGCGCGTCACGGGCTACGGCTTCAACCTGCCGGCCACCGTCAGCATCAAGGGCGTGGTGGTGGAGCTGAAGAGGCAAGGCCAGAACAAGGTCGTCGACGGCAACATCGAGCTGTGGCTCGACGGCGTCGCGAGCTCACGACCGAAGTTCGTGGCGAGCGGCTGGCCCGTGGCCATCGGCACGCACCACTACGGCCAGGAGGTCGACACCTGGGGCGACACGCTCACGCCCGCGATGGTCGGCAAGCCGGGCTTCGGCACCGAGATCTGGGCACGGCGCCGCGACGACGCCGGCACCGGACCCGCGCCCGCGGACGTCGAGTCCCTCATCATCACGATCTGGTACTGCGAGTAGCGTTCACGCGCGCTTGCGGTACGGGCGGTAGCTCGGTTCCCACATCTTCGCGTCGATGCGCGCGTCGATCTGCGCGTCCTCGAACGGATCGCAGAGACCCTCCGCGCGTGCCTGTCGCGCGACCGCGCGCGCGACGAGCACCGCGACGCGACGCAGCTCCGTCACCGGCGGAAGGAGCGTCGCGCCGGGGTCGGTTCGCGCCGGCGAGACGCTCGCCAGCGTGCGCGCCGCCGCCTCGAACATGCGATCGGTGACGCGACGCGCGCCCACCGCGAGCACGCCGAGACCCACGCCGGGAAAGATGTACGAGTTGTTCGTCTGGTCGATCTTCACGACGTTGCCGTCGCGCATCACCGGCGGGAACGGGCTGCCCGTGCCGACGATCGCGCGTCCCTCGGTCCAGTCGAGCAGGTCCTGCGGTGATGCCTCACTGCGCAGCGTGGGATTCGAGAGCGGAAAGATCACCGGGCGAGCGACGCCACGCGCCATCGCGCGCACCACGCGCTCGGAGAACGCGCCGGCCTGTCCCGAGACGCCGATGAGCGTGGTGGGCTTCGCGTTGTTCATGACATCGAGGAGCGTGATGCGCGGCGGCTGTCCCGGCTGTCCGGGCTCCTCCGGCACATCGAGCGTCCAGCCTGCCACCGCGTCGCGACTCTGCGTGAACGATCGCTGAAATGCCTCGATTCCAGGCATGTCGTCGACGAGCAGGCCCGCTTGATCGACGGCGTAGAAGCGCGTTCGCGCCTGTGCCTCGTCCATCCCGCTGTCGACCATGAGGCGGAGCAGCAGGCGCGCGATCCCCATGCCCGCGGTGCCCGCGCCGAAGATCACGATGCGTTGGTCGGCCATGGCCCCGCCGGTGGCGGCGATGGCGGCGAGCAACGTCCCTGCGGCGACCGCGGCGGTGCCCTGCACGTCGTCGTTGAACGTGCAGAGGCGATCGCGATAGCGCTCGAGCAAGCGCCCGGCGTTCGACCGCGCGAAGTCCTCCCACTGCAAGAGCACGTGCGGCCAGCGGCGCGTGACGGCGGCGACGAACGCCTCCACGAAGTCGTCGTATTCGGGACCGCGGATGCGGTGGCTCCGCCATCCGACGTAGAGCGGATCGGCGAGGCGCTCCTCGTTGTCGGTGCCGACGTCGAGCAGGATGGGCAGCGTGGTCGCGGGATGGATGCCCGCGCACGCCGTGTAGAGCGACAGCTTCCCGATGGGGATGCCCATTCCGCCGGCGCCCTGGTCGCCGAGGCCGAGGATTCGCTCGCCGTCGCTCATCACGATCACCTCCACGGCGTCGAGGCGCGGGTCGGCGAGCATCTGCTCGATGCGATGGCGCTGCGGGTAGCTGATGAAGAGGCCGCGCGGCTTCGACCAGATGTCGCTGAAGTAGATGCAGCCCTCGCCTACCGTGGGCGTGTAGACGATCGGCAGCATCTCCTCGAGATGCGCGCCGAGCAGCGCGTAGAAGAGCGTCTCGATGTTGTCCTGCACACCGCGCAGGAAGACGTATTTCTCGAGGGCCGTGCGCTTGCTGCGGAAGCCGTCGAGGCGTCGCTGCAGCTGCGCCTCGAGAGAGCCGACGTGTGGCGGAAGGAGGCCGTGCAGCCCGAACGCATCGCGCTCTTCCTCGGTGAACGCGGTGCCCTTGTTGAGGAGCGGATCGCGGAGCAGCTCCGGACCGGTCTTCTCCACCTCGAGCGGCGCGATGCGCGCCGGCATGTCCATCGTGTGCTTCATCGCGAGCCCTCATTCGAAGGAGGCCACCCGAACCGAGCGCGGACGTCGTGCATGGCCTGCGTGTGGCTGCCGTCGGCGTTGCGCACCACGAACGGCGGCTCATCGACCTCCTCCCCGGCGGCGCCAGACGCATGCAGTGTGCACGCATAGAGCGAGAAGAGCGGTGCCAGCCCGATGCGCGGAACGACGTCGCGATGGAAGGACACCGTGAAGCCCTCGGCGTGGAGCGCCGCGAGCGCGCGCGCCTTCTGCGGCCACGGGAAGCACAGGACGAAGAGACCGTCGCTCTCGAGATGACGCTTCGCTGCGCGTGCATAGTCGCGGACGTCCCCGCGCAGCTCGAAGCGCGCATGCGCCTTCTGCGAGTCCGAAGGCACGATGCCCGCCGTCACATCGAAGTACGGCGGGCTCCCGGTCACGAGCGGAAAGCGTTCGTCCAGCGCGAGCTCGCGGAGGTCGCCGTGATGCGCATCGACGCGCGCCTCGAGCTCGTTCGCGCGCAGGTTCTCACGCAGGAACCGGAAGCTCACGTCCTGCGCCTCGATGCACGTGAGACGCATGCCCTCGGGCATGCCGGCGAGGACGAGCAGGCCCACCGTGCCGATCCCGGTGCCGAGATCGAGAGCGCGCATCACCGGCGGGCTCTTCTCGAGCGCATACCACGCGGTCAGCAGATCGTCGGTGGAGTGACGATGGCCCTTCTTCCGCTGGAAGATGCGGAGCGTCGCGCTCAGCCCGTCGACGGTGATGGGCTCGCCGAGCTCCATCTCGAGCGCCGCGCGGCGCGTCTCCAGCTCTTCGACAGAAAGCGTCACCGCGAGGATCCTCCTGGGCCTCTGGGCCGCGCAGCAAGGTTACATCGTGTGAGGTTCGTGCGCGCCGCGACGAGCACCAGACGAAGCAGCTCTACTTCTTGCCGTCGATCGGGGTGTGGGCGGCACGTTCGCGTCCTGAGACCTGCTCAGCACCGTTCGTGCGCGCCCACGCCCACCGTGGGTCAGCCGCTCGCGCTCAGAGAGCGCCGAGGTAGCTTCCGCCGAAGTCCCCCGTGTAGCCGCCGACGTGGAGCGGAGTGTTCGTCGGGATCATGGTCCAGGTCGCGCCGTCGAACGAGTACATCGTGCTCGTGTCGGCCTGGTAGTCGTAGATCGCGTGATAGGCCTTGCCGCCGAGCACGCCGACGAAGGTGTTGAAGCCGACGTTGGCGAAGGGCGCGACGATCGGAAGCACGGTGAAGGTCGTGCCGTCGAACGAGAGCCACTCGTAGCCGCCGATGCTGTTGTTGTAGGTGTAGTGGTAGGCCTTGCCGCCGACCACGCCGAGGTAGGTGAACCCGCCGATGTTGGATTCGTCGATGTTGGTATTGGGGATCGTGGTCCAGGTCGCGCCGTCGAACGCGTCGACCTCGCGGACGTTCGTGTCGTTGTTCCAGGTCGCGTGATACGCCTTGTCGCCGATCACGCCGATCAACGTATCCTGGCTGAAGTACCCGTTCGGCATGTTGGTCTCGACCGTGGCCCACGTCGTGCCGTCGAACGACTCGATGACCGGTCCGTTGGGGCCGTACGCGCGGTGATAGGCCTTGCCGCCCATCGCGCCCAGATAGCTCTGCTCGTCGAGGCCGTAGGGGGATGCGGCGACCGAGCCCCACGAGGTCCCGTCGAACGAGAAGACCGGACCGCGGCGGACCTGCTGGTACATCTTGCCGCCGATCTCGCCGATGTACGTCGCGCGGCGAAGGTTGGTGGGCACCGTCGACGGCGACTGCGCCCACGAGGCGCCGTCGAACGTGAAGAGGCCGCTCGCCGTGCTCGCGCCCCAGGGGGAGACATAGTGATACGCGACCGATGCGCCGATGGTCAGCGTCGGGGCCGGGCCCGTCTTGAGCGTGATCGTGCCGGTGTTCGAGCCTCCTCGACCGTCGGTGACCGTCGACGTCAGCGCGCAGGTGCCCGCATCCGGGAGCGCCGAGAGCGTGAAATCCGTGGTCGCCGCGTTGGGAGCGCTGAACGTGCCGTCGCAGGACGAGGTCCACGCGTAGGACATCGTGTCTCCGTCCGCGTCCGTGGCCGCCAGCGCGAGCGTCGTGGTGTCGCCGACCTCGAGGCGCGTCTTCGTGGCGGTCATCATGTCGGCGGTCGGCCACGTGTTGAACGTGGTCGTGACCGCGGCGTTGCCGTTCTGGACCACGAGCGTGAAGCTGATGGTGGCGGCCAGGCCGGTGTCGTCCGTGGCGCGGAAGGTCAGGTTGTAGGTGCCGGTCGTGCTCGGTGCCGTCCACTCGCTCGACGCCGACGTCGGCGAAGCGAACGTGCCGCCGTCGGCGGACCACGCGTAGCTCAGGTGACCGCCGCTGGCCTTGTGCGCCATGCCGGTGACACGCACGGTCTGGTCGGGGCCGACGAGGTTCGTCGATACCGTGAACGAGTCGATGATCGGAGCGTCGTTGTTGAACGGCGCCGGCGCGTTCGCCTGCTGGAGGAGCAGCGCGACGACCGAGGTCGTACCCGGCGTGATCGAGACGTTCGTCGCGTCGCCGACGTAGATGACTGCGTCCTCAGCGTCGAACGCCTGGCCGTCGAAGCGCGCGATGCCGACCGGAACGTCACTGATCGTGCCATGCCAGGTCGCGTTGTCGTTCGCGAGGCTGCTGGTCATCGGCGTAGGGATGTTGTCGCCCGTGATCGTCACCGACACCCGCGCCACGTCGGCGAGCGAGAGCGCCGCGCTACGGCGGGTCACGACCTCGACCGAACCGGAGCGTCCGTCGGATGACGACGCGGTGCATGCCGTCGTCCCAGCGGAACCGAACGCGAGAGCAAGTAGACCGAGCTGGCGAAAGCGCATGTGAGAGAGCTCCTCGAAGAGTGCCCACGTGGACGCACGTACACGCTTCCGCGTGACGTTCGCGTCGTTTACGGCGCTGCCTTTGTCGGCTGCACCGTGGGCGTCGAAGAGGTGGACAGACTCTCGCGGCGCAGCGTGATTCGACTCACGATGCTGTCCTAACGACCCACCGGCCGAGCTCGTAAGGGCGCGCAGCCGAATTGGCGAGCGCGGCGCGAAACGCCGGGATTTACGGCTTCGGAATCCGGAACGTGCTCACCATCAGCGCGCCGCTGGCGATGTACATGAGCGTGAGCGGGTGGAAGTCGAACGGGCCGATCGGCATGCGGCCGAGCCACACCGCCGGCCCGACCGCGCCCTGTCCGAAGGCGATCCCCAGGACGAGGACCAGCGCCAGGCTGGTCGGGATCGGCGTGCCCTCGTAGTACTTGACCTTGCCGCTCTCGTCGGAGAGCGCGGCGGCGGTCACGTTGTAGCGCGCGAGTCGGCTGATCCCGCACGCCACGAAGAAGCAGAGGGCGACGGCATCCCATCCGCCGCGAAGACCGAGCGCGAAGCCCAACGCCGCGGGAGCGACACCGAACGAGACGATGTCTGCGAGCGAGTCGAGATCGGCGCCGAGCGGCGACGAGCGACGACGCCAGCGGGCCACCGCGCCGTCGAGCGCGTCGCAGACCAGCGCGAGCGGGAGCAGGATGAGCGCCGCCCAGACTGCCGTTCGGTCGCCGGACGCGACGTAGCTCATACTGGCGAGAACCGCCCCAGTGCCGCAAAACGCGTTGCCCAGCGTGATGAGGTCCGCGAGCACGAACGTGCGGACCATCGAGAACGGCACCTTCTTTTGAGGTGCGGTGGCTTCGGCGCTCGCGGTGGCGCGAGACGATTCACGGTCGGGTGTGGCCATCGCTTCGAGGTGCCGGGAGGTCACGACCTTATCGGAGTGCACATCCAGTACCAAGAGAGCGTTTCACGCCCCCCCGACGACGACCAGCGCTGACGACCAGCGCTGTTGCGACGAGACTTGGTAGGCTCGGGCGATGCAGAAGCGATCTCTTCGCGCGTTCCGTGGTGGCCTCATCGTGTTGCCGTTCGCGCTCGCCTTCGCCGGAGCGTGCTCGTCGAGCTCGCCAGACTCCTCCGCCACGGCGGCGGCGGGTGCTGAGCGTGGAGCGTGCTATCCGAACGGCACCTGCAACACCGGCCTCACGTGCGCAAGCAACGTGTGCGTCGTGCTTGCCGACGCGGGCACGTCGGACGGCTCGCCCATCGTGCAACCGGGTCAGGACTCTTCAGCGCCCGGGACCGACGCCGGGACCGACGCCGGCTCCGACGGTGCTGTTCCGTGTACCTCCAGCTGCACGCCCGTGGCAGCGACGATCAAGGACATCGACACCGGAACGGTCAATCCCGGCGGCGCAGTGAACCTCACCGGCGTCTTCGTCACCGCCGTCGACAGCGCAAGCGG
This sequence comes from Myxococcales bacterium, assembly GCA_034666145.1. Lineage (GTDB taxonomy): Bacteria > Myxococcota_A > Polyangia > Polyangiales > Polyangiaceae > Labilithrix. The sequence goes on from JAXDMI010000205.1 coordinate 9,636, forward strand.
CACGTTCTGGATCGCGGATACGCTGACCGCGGCGGAGAGCCAGGGCATCGTCGTCGTGGCCCCGACGCCGCTTCCTGCCGGCGTCGTCGTCGGCGCGAAGGTCGACGTCGGCATGGCGCTCGTCGGCTCGGTCAAGGGTCTGCTCCAGCTCGGCGCGATCTCCAGCATGGCGGCGACGCCGACGGTGACCGTCGTGATGGCGCCCGGCAACCCGCCGGTCGGGGCGAGCGTGACATCAGCGACCGTCGAGTCGGCGGCCACCGAAGCGCCCTGGCTCGGCTCGTTGGTCGTCGTCTCGGGTCCGCTGAAGGTCACCGCGGTCAACGGTTCGGGAGCAGCGAAGCGCTACACGTTGACGGGTGGGGCCGGCACGATCGCGATGGGGGTCGAGCTCTACGACCCCAGCACATTCGTCGGCACGTGCTACGCGTCGGTGCGATCGATGGCGACGCTCGACACGGCGCCTGCGACGGCCGTGCCCATGCTCCTTCCGCGCGGCCTGACCGATCTCACACCGGGCGTCGGCTGTCCGTGATCGATTCTCACGTGCTCTAACGCGCCAGGATGATCGCTCCCAGCGGCGGCAGCGTCACCACCACCGAGGAGGGCCGCCCGTTCCAGGGATAAGGCACGGCATCGACGCCGCCCAGGTTGCCGTGCCCGCTCCCGCCGTAGTCGCGAGCGTCGCTGTTGAAGATCTCGCGCCAATGTCCGGCGCGCGGCACGCCGATTCGATACTGGTGCCGCGGCACCGGCGTGAAGTTGCACGCCACCACCGCGACGTCGTCGTCGCCGCGGCCGCGACGCAGGAACGCGATCACGCTCATCTGTGAGTTGGTGCCGTCGATCCACTCGAAGCCGTTCGCGGTGGCGTCGCCGGCGTGCAGCGCGGGCGTCTCGCGATAGACGTGGTTCAGGTCGCCGACCATGCGCGCGATGCCGTCGTGCGCAGGATCGCGCGCGACGTGCCAGTCGAGGCTGCGATCGTGATGCCACGCGCTCGGTTGAGCGAGCTCGTTGCCCATGAAGAGGAGCTTCTTCCCGGGCTGCGCGAACATCATCGCGTAGAGGAGGCGCAGGTTGGCGAGCTTCTGCCACGGGTCGCCGTGCATCTGATCGAGCAGCGCGCCGCCGCGCTCCTCGATGACGTCGTCGTGCGAGAGCGGGATGACGAAGCTCTCGTTCGCGGCGTAGACCGAGCGGAACGTGAGCACCGCCTGGTGCTGCGAGCGCTCGATGGGATCGATGGCGAGATAGCGGCGCATGTCGTGCGAGAAGCCCATGTCCCACTTGAGATCGAAGCCAAGGCCGCCCGCCGAGGCGGCGTGGGTCACGCCGGGCCACGCCGACGAGTCCTCGGCCGCGAGGATGACCTCGGGGTGCTCGATCTTGAGCGTGCTCGTGAGCTCGCGCAGGAACGAAACGCCGCCCGGCTCCTCTTTGCCGGCATGATGATCGGCGTAGAGGATGCTCTCGACGCCGTCGATGCGGAGGCCGTCGGCGTGGAACGTCTCGATCCAGAAGATGGCGCTCGACAGCAGAAAGCTGCGCACCTCGGGCTTGTCGAAGTCGAAGACGCCCGTGCCCCACGTGGGATGGACGGCGCGCGCGGGATCCTTCGGCTCGAAGACCGCCGTGCCGTCGAACATCGTGAGGCCGTGCAGGTCGCTCGCGAAGTGGGCGGGCACCCAATCGAAGATCACGCCGAGGCCCGCCTGGTGCAGCGTGTCGACGAGGTACATGAGGTCGCTGGGCGAGCCGTAGCGGCTGGTCGCGGCGAAGAAGCCGGTGACGCCGTAGCCCCACGAGCCGTAGAA
>JAXDMI010000206.1:0-5065 GCA_034666145.1 Myxococcales bacterium
TTCCTCCTGCGCCGCGAGGAGATTCAGTGGTTCTACCAGCAGGGCGCGAGCTGGCTCTATCCGGATGCCTTCGAGGAGTACATCGGGCACATCCCGGCGGCCGAGCAGGGCGATCTGTTGCATGCCTATTACAAGCGCCTCACGTCGACCGACCCCGCGGTGCAGAGCGCGGCGGCGAAGGTGTGGAGCGTGTGGGAAGGCCGTACGAGCTGCCTCATCCCGAACGCGGAGCTGATTGCCCGCACCGCCGGCGACGAGTTCGCGCTCGCGTTCGCCCGCATCGAGTCGCACTACTTCGTCAACGACGGCTGGCTCACCGGCGGTCGCGAGCTGCTCGCAAAGGCGAACGTCGACAAGATCCGAAAGATCCCCGGCGTCATCGTGCAAGGTCGCTACGACGTCGTGTGCCCTGCGAAGAGCGCATGGGACCTCCATCGCGCATGGCCGGAGGCGGACCTCCACATCGTGCCGGACGCAGGCCATGCCGCGAGCGAGGTCGGCATCGTGCACGAGCTCGTGGCGGCGACGGATCGCTTCCGCCACTGAGAGCTAGCGCGCCGCGAGCTCAGGTCGCGGACGGCGCCCGACGGCGGACCGCGACCGGGAGCGGGCCGGCGAGGCGATAGCGATCGCCGTCGTGCGTGATCCGGATGTCGCGCGCGAAGGGACGAAGGCTCTCCTTGAGCCGAGCGAGCGCAACGTAGACGGCATTGCGATGCCGTAGCGGGTGGAAGCTCCCGCCCCACACCCGCGCGAAGATCTCCTCGAGCGATGCGCCGCCGTCGCCGGACTCCGCGAGCGCAGAGAGGAGCGCGAGACGTTGCTCCGGGAGCTCGATCTCCTTGCCGTCGCCGACGCGCACGCGACGGTCCTCGAGATCGACGGTGCAGGCGACCGGCTCGGGCGCGGCATCAGCGCGGTTGCGAAGATACGTGCGAGAGCCGACGCGCCACACGACGTCGGCGCTGCGAAGGAGCCCGAGGCGAGCGATGCGCGCCGCGTGCGGACGAGGTCCGGCACCACGTGGCTCGCGCGCAGCGACGCCGAGGCGAGCAGCAGCGCGCACGAGCGGCGCGTCGAGCCCTTCGCCGGCGCTGCGCACCGCGACCTCGATGGCGCGACCGGCAGCGGCGAGATCGCCGGACGCTTCTTCGAGCGCAGCGCGAACGATCCCTGCGCACGCGAGGATGGGCGCGTAGCCCTGGGCGGTGGCGATCTCTTCGCAGCCGTCGAGCGCACGAGCGGCTCGCTCGCGGAGCTTGTTGCGCTCGCCTTCGGTGGCAGCGACGGCATGGAGGCGCGTGAGCGATTCGGCGCGAGCGAGGCGAGAGCGCGCCGTCTCGTACCAGAGACGCGCCGTTGCGTGATAACGCTCCGCGAGATCGGCGCCGTCGAGCGCCGCTTCGAGATGTCCTTGCTCGAGCGCGAGCTCGGCGCCGCGGAGCGCAGCGTAGGCGCGGGCGACGGGCGGAAGCGGCGGCGACGCCTCTCGGTCTTCTCCGGCGATGGGCGATGAGGCTTGATCTGCGGGACATCGGCCCGCCATGACGTCGCGGTCGATGGCCACGAACGGCGAGCCCGGGATGCGCGCGAAGGCCCGCTCGATGCTGGCGGCGGCGCGCGCCGCATCGCCTTCCGCTTCGGCGAGACGCGCGCGTTCGGCGTCGCAGATCGGACGCAGCGCGGCGAGCCCAGGCTCGTCGCCGGCCGACTCGGCGAGACCGAGCATGCGATCGGCGCGAGCGAGCTGCCCGGTGCCGATGCACGCACGCGCGAGATCACGCGCGAGCACGGAGCGGAACAAGCGATCCGCGCGCCGGTCGAGCGCCGCAATGGCGGCGTCGCCGACCTCGAGGGCGCGGGTGAGCTCACCACGGCGAACGAGCGCCGCGATCTCGAGCGCGCCGCTGTCGGGACGACCACGGGTCTCGCGGGCGAGGACCTCCTCCGCGCGATCGACCTCGCCGAGCCCGAGCAGCGCGTGGACGTCGAGGATGGTGACGACGCGCTCCACGGGAATGCCGCCCGCCTTCTGCGCGGCGCGCGCGCGCGACGTCCAGGCGTGGGTGAGCTCGTAGCGCTCTTCGTAGAGGTGGCTAGCAGCGATCTCTACCGCGCGTCGTGCCTCGAGCTGCGGAACGTCGGTGGTGCGCGGCGCGAGCGCGACGAGCGTGGCGCGCGCGGGAGCGAGCTCGCCACGCAGAATCGCGAGCTGCGCGAGCGTGAGCACGATGCCCGCGCTCGCCGCCGCGCTGCCCTTGGACGGCGTCTTCGATTTCCCCTTCGCGTCGGCACGCGCCGAGAGCCGCTGGAGCGCTTCGAGCGCGCGCTGCGCCGCCTCCGGCTCGCCTGCGCGGATGTGGCATTCCGCACGGAGCAGAGCCACGCGCTCGGCCTCCTCACGAGAGGCGGCAGCGGGAAGCTCGTCGAGCGTGAGACGCGCGGTCTCGTAGTCGCCCACGCGCAGGAGCTCACGCGCCAGCAGACGAAGCGCGGTGGACGCGTGACCCGGCGATCGCGACGCGACATCGCGAAGAACGCGCTCCATCGCAGCGGTGGGAGCGGCCGCACGCGCGATGGCGTGCTCTCGCAGGAGATGGAGCGCGCGGTCGACGTCGCCGAGCGCGAGCTGCGCGCGAGCGGCGAGGACGAGCGCGGCGTCATCGTGACCCGACGACGCGAGCCCATGCTCGGCGAGCGTCGCGATTGTCTTCCACGTCGCGGCGTCGGGGGCGCCGAGCATCTCTTGGGCGAGCGTCGTCACCGGCGGAGCAAGGGCGATGCGCGCGTCTTCGCGGACGACGAGGAGGTGCTTGCGGAGCTCGTCGACGGCTTCGCGAGCCCCGCGTCCGATGACCGCGACCACCTGTGCTTCGTCGAGCGGTCCGTCGGCGGCCGCGAGGATCGCGAGCAGCTTGCGAGCGGGGCCCTTCGCGCGCTCTTCGATGGAGTGTCGCAGGGCGTCGGTGGCGTTGGCCTCGACACGAGGCAGCGCGGCCTCGGCGAGCGCGACCTTGAGGAGGAGCGGATTGCCCGCCGTCGCCTCGGCGAGATCGTCGGCGAGCGTGCGTCCGCGCTCTTCTTCGAGGGCGCGAACGAGGCGTACGGCGTCGACGTGCGAAAGCGGAGGCACCTCATAGGCGGGCGCGCGAAACGCAGCCTCCGGTGCGGTGATCAAGCGACGCGAGACGATGACGAGCCGAGCCTGTCCGTCGTGCGATGCGAAGCGACGGATGAGATCGGCGAGCGGAGCGGAGCGCTCGTCGAGGTCGTCCCAGACGACGGTGCGCGGTGCGCTCGAGAGGAGGACCGAGAGCGCCTCGGCGACGCGATCGGGCGGCGGCGTGGGCCGCGGCTCGCCGATGGCCTTGGCGGTGCGTTCGACGGCGTCGCGAGGATCGGCGGCGCCGGCCAGGGCGAGATGAACGACGGGAGGAATCGCGTTTTCGCGCGCTGCCTCGCGACAAGCCGCGAGGACGAGGGTGGTCTTACCGATGCCGGCGGCACCATGGACGGCGACGACACGGCTGCGCGTCACGAGCGTACGCAGCTCCCCGAGCTCACGCTCGCGCCCGATCATTCCTACGCCGCCGGAGTCCTCCACGAGTCGACGAGGGTAGCCTCAGTCGGGCGTGCGCGCCGTCGAGATCGTGCAAGCGAGAGCCATGAGAAGGCTGAAATCTAGGGGGTTGGGGGGTGATCACCGCAAGGCGGGAGGGCGTCTTCCCTTTCCACCCCCACCGCGGTAAACGCAGCGCGGATATCCCATGGCCGAAGCTCCGCCCGTCGCACCCGGCACGCAACCCACTACCGCGACCACAGCCGGCGGCTCGTCCGCCGAGCAGGCGCTCATGGACGCGCGCCGCGCCAAGGCCACGCGTCTCCGCGATCGCAAGGAGAACCCCTTCGCGAACGACGTCGTTCCGCGCACCGGCGGCATCACCGTCGACGTCGCCGACCTCCGGGCGCGCGCCGCCCCCGCCAAGGACGCAGCCGGCAAGTACGCCGAGGACAAGGTCAAGGAGGCCACCAAGGGCGAGAGCTTCCACGTGCGCGGTCGCGTCATCGCGTTCCGCTCCACCGGCGGCCTCTCCTTCCTTCGCCTCCGCGATCGCACCGGCGAGCTGCAGCTCCTCGTCAGCGAAGCAGCGATGGGCGCGAGCTACGCCAGCCTCGAGGACATCGACGTCGGCGACTTCATCGAGAGCGAGGGCACCCTCACCGCTTCGAAGCGTGGCGAGCTCTCCGTCGAGCCCACGCGCGTCCGCATCCTCACCAAGGCGCTGCGCCCGCCGCCCGAGAAGTGGCACGGCCTCCAGGACGTCGAGACTCGTTACCGCCAGCGCTACGTCGATCTCGTCGCGAACCCCGGCGTCGCGGACGTGTTCCGCGCACGGAGCCACATCGTCCGCGCCACGCGCAAGATGCTCGACGACAAGGGCTTCCTCGAGGTCGAGACGCCGACGCTCACCCCGCTCCTCGGCGGTGCCGTCGCGCGTCCCTTCGATACGCACCACAACACGCTCGACATGCATCTCTTCCTACGCATCGCGCCGGAGCTCTATTTGAAGCGCCTCGTCGTCGGCGGCCTCGAGCGCGTCTACGAGATCGGTCGCTGCTACCGCAACGAAGGCATCTCCACCCGGCACAATCCGGAGTTCACGATGCTCGAGTTCTACTGGGCCTACGCAACGTACGAAGACCTCATGAGCTACATCGAGGTCATGCTCCGCGGCGTCGACGCCGAGCTCGCCCGCGCGATGCCCGAGGTGCATGCGCGCTGGCAAGCCGAGCGTCCGTTCACGCTCGACGAGCCCTTCGCGCGCATCCCGATGGCGAAGGCCGTCGCCGACGGCGCGCGCGCCACGAAGATCCCCGCGTGGGGCACCGCGGTCGACAAGGACGGCTCCGTAGGACTCCTCGCGCTGCTGAACGCGGAGGACTTCGGCGGCCAGATGAAGGAGTGGTCGAAGTCCTCGCCACGCGCGAAGGCCGTCGATTGGGGCAATTTCCGCAAAGGCTGGTTGAAGTGCGAAAACGACGGCGAGCGCCTGTTTGCCGCCTA
>JAXDMI010000207.1:0-3655 GCA_034666145.1 Myxococcales bacterium
CCTTGCGGACCTTCTCGATCTCCTTGTCGATGGCGGCCTCGAGCTTGTCGAGCGAGACGCCCGGTCGCGCGATGATGTCGACGGTGAAGCGTGAGCCGAGGGCCGACGAGTCCTGCACGGCGCCCACGGTCTGCGCGAGCTTCTGCTCGTAGACGAGCGACTTGTAGAGGCGGCTCGCCTTCCCCGTCGCGAGGGCGGTTCCGAGGAGATCCAGCTCGGCATCGCCGGGCGCGAAGTGACGCGGGCTCTGCCACGCCATCACCACCTTCGGCAGCTCGACATCGTCCTCGATGGTCTCGCGAACGACGCCGGTGAGCGTGGTCTTCGTGTCGCTGAAGCCGGGGGCTCCGGGATCGGCGGCGTGACCGCGCGACGGAATGGTCCCGAACCAGCGCTCGACGAGGTCCTTCGCGTGCTTGGGATCGAAGTCGCCGGCCACCACCAGCGATGCGTTCGCGGGATCGTAATGCTTCGCGAAGAACTCCTTCACGTCCTCTACGGTGGCCGCCTCGAGGTCCTCGTGCGAGCCGATCACGGGGTGATGGTACGGATGGTCGCTGCCGTACATCAGCTCGGGGAGGCGGAGCTCCACCTTGCCGTACGGCGTGTTCTCGCTCGTCTGGCGGCGCTCGTTCTTCACGACGTCGCGCTGCGCGTTCAGCTTCTCGAGCGTCATGAGCGGACCGAGATCGCGGAGACGATCGGCCTCGAGATAGAGCAGGAGATCCACTGCGGTGGGCGGGCCGACGTCGTAGTAGTCGGTGCGGTCCTGGCTGGTCCACGCGTTGTTCCAGCCGCCGGCCGCTTCCATCCACGCGTCGAACGCCTTCGTGGGCGCGCGCCGCGTACCCATGAACATGAGGTGCTCGAACAGGTGCGCGAAGCCCGTGCGCTTCACCACCTCGAAGCGCGAGCCGACGCCGTACGAGATGTTGACCACCACGGTCGGGACCGAGTGGTCCTCGTGCATGATGACCACCATGCCGTTCGGCAGCGTCGTGCGCGTGAACGGGATGGCGACGTCGGCAGCCGCCGTGGTGGTCACGAGACCGATGGCGCCAGCGAGCGCCAGCGCGAACGCGAGCGTGCCTGGAAGCCCGAGGAACCTGGGGCGGAGTCTCCGGCTCTTCATGGACAGCCGTCTAACACGGCCTTGGCGCGTTCGCGCGGGTCAGGGAGACGCGGCGCCCAACGCGATGGAAGCGCGATGGAAGTGCGATGTAAGGCTGCGGCGTCCCGCGCGTTCTTCATCGGTGACCTTCACCGCCAGCGCGCTCTCGACCGGGCCGGCCCTCCGCCGTCCGTGGGAAAAGCTGGGCCGGGCGGCCCCACCCCGCCGTATGCTGCGGGCCGTGGCGGAGACGGCGGACGACCCTGCGAAGTCCCTGCCGAGGGACGCCCCGAATCCGCGCGACGTGCGCGATGCGCGCCGTGAGATCGATCCCGAGCTGCAGCGGCGCCGCGCCGAGTCCGATGCCGCCGATCACGTCCTCGTCGATCGTGCGCAGGGCGGCGATCGCGTGGCGCTCGGGGAGCTCCTCAGCAAGTACGGCCCAGGGCTGTACCGCAGCGTCCTCTTGCCGCGCCTTGGCACCGAGACCGCTGCGAAGGAAGCGCTCGCCGAGACGTACGCCAAGGTGGTCGCGAACATCGCGAAGTTCACGTGGCAGAACGTCGGCTTCTACCCGTGGCTCCGCACGGTGGCGCTGCGCATCGCGCTCGATCAGCTCCGCGCGCGGAAGCGCCTCGTCCTCTTCGAAGAGGACGATCTCGCTCGCGAGATCGACGCCGCGCAGACGACCACGCCTGTCGAGCAACAGATCAGCGATCAGCGCGACCGTGAAGCCGCGCGCTCGAAGGTCGAGGAGGCGCTCGGCAAGATCAATCCGCGCTATGCCCGTGCCATCCGGCTGCGCGTGCTCGAGGAGCGACCGCGCGAAGAAGTGGCCGCCGAGCTCGGCGTGACGGCGGCGACCTTCGACGTGCTCTTGCACCGAGCCATCGCATCACTCAAGAAGACACTCGAAGCAGGCGGCTTGCCTGCTGCATCCGAGCCAAGAAGCGAAGAGAAGAACGGCGATGGTTGACCGCGACCCCAAGAGCCCGCACGACGACATCGATCCGGACGCTCCCGCTTCGGCGGAAGAGGTCGCGGCATCGAAGCGTCTTCGCGACGCGCTCGAGGGTGCCGCCACGGAGGCGGCGTCGCCCGAGATCGAGCTCGCGCTGTCGCTCCGCGCGGCGTGGGATCCCGGCACGCTCTCGGCCTCCGAGAGCCTGGCGATGCTCGACGCGACGCCGTCCGCCGAAGAGCAGGACCTCGCGCTGCGCCTTCGCGATGCGCTCGCGGCGAAGCGCGAGCCGCTCGCCGCCGATACCGCCACCGTCCAGCTCGCACACGCTCTCCGCTCGGCGTTCGCGCCGGCCGCTATCGACGGCACGGAGCACCAGGCGATCCTCGACGCTGCGCTGGCGAAGATGCCCGCGAAGGCCGAAAAACCAGCCGCCAACGTGATCGCGATGCGGCGGCGCGCAACGGTGGTGCGCGTCGCGTTCGGGTTCGTCGCGGGCGGGCTCGCGCTCGCTGCGAGCGTGGTCCTCGTCGTCACGTCGGCGCCGGGCCCTGGCTCCGAAGCGCCGCTCGCGAAGGCACGCACCACGCAGCCGCTCTTCTCCGAGCCGTTCAAGCCCGGTGAGACCAGCGCGCGCATCGATCGGATCGCTTCGGCGCGCGCCGCCGACTTCCGCGACAACCGCTTCACGAAGTGGGGCGTGCGATGAGCCAGACGCTGACCTTCGGTTCGACGCGCTCGCTGGTCGCGCTCGCGCTCGGCACGCTGCTCCTCGCGCTCGTGGTCGCGTTCGGCGTCGTGCCCGCGTGCTCGCGCCACGACGGAGGTGCCGACGACGGCACGCCCGTCGACACCGAGATCATGGCGTTCCTCTCCGAGGCGCGCGCGCTCCATCACGAAGCGAACCTCAGGGAAGAAAGCGGCGATCTCGCGGGCGCCGTGAACGCCATCGAACGCCTCGTCGCTGCGCGCCGCCCGCATCCCGAGCGCAAGGGAAACCAGGCTCCTCCCGAGGTCGAAGAGGTGCTCGCCGATGCCTACGCGCGTCTCGCGGAGCTGCGGCTCAAGAGAGGCGAGCTCGATCCCGCGGCCGGCGCCGTCCGGAGCGGCCTCGAGCACGTCGCCGAGGCCACGTACTTCCGCGGCCATCTCATCGAGGTGCAGGGGCTCGTCGAGGAGGCGCGCGCCGCGCAGCTCGCCGATGCGGGCAACGCCGCCGAGGCCGCGAAGACCCGCGAGCATGCCATCCAGCTCCTCGAAGAGGTCGTGAAGATCCAGGACCAGGTCATCCAGCGCTCGCTGAGCAAGGACGGCGGATGAGCAAGAGCGCGTTTCTGATCGGCGGCGCCATCGTCGCGTTCACATGCGGAGGGTGCGCTTCGGCGAAATCCGGAGCGCCGCCTTCGGCCTCAGCGCCGGCGAGCGCCCAAGGCTACGGTCAGCCCGGCTACCCCAGCGCCGGCTCGTCGGTCTCGCAGGACGCTCCGTATCCTCAGCCCCCTCCTCCGCCGGCACCGCCACCGAACGCGGAGTCTGCACCGACCACGCCGTCCTCGACGACGCCAACGCCCGCGCAGCCCAAC
>JAXDMI010000208.1:0-3756 GCA_034666145.1 Myxococcales bacterium
AGATGCGGAGCAGCGGATTGCGCGCGAGCGTGATGTAGAGGAGCGTGAGGAAGTTCTTGTCCCAGCGAACGGTGATGCCGTACTCGCTGACGCCGCCGAAGCCGAGGAGCGTGCGCTCGTCGAGCTCCTCGTAGAGCGTGCCGAAGTCCTTCACGGGGGTCGGGGCCGTGTGCCTGCCGTTCGAGTGCTCGCCCACCAGCTCGACGGGGAGCGGCTCGATCTTGAGGCCGTCCACGGCGACCACGCCGAAGCCCTCGCGACAGAGATGGTGCGCGAGCGTGTAGCCCGCCGGGCCGAGACCCACCACGCACACGTTGCGACCGTTGTACGGCAGCGGATACGGACGCCGCACGTCGAGCGGATTCCAGCGCGCGAGCAGGCCGTAGATCTCGAGACCGAACGGCAGCGAGAGCACCTCGGTGAGGACGCGCGTCTCGATCTGCGGGATGTTGACCGGCTCCTGCTTCTGGAAGACGCAGGCCTTCATGCAGTCGTTGCAGATGCGATGACCGGTGCCGGGGCACATCGGGTTGTCGAGGCACACGAGGGCCAGGGCGCCGAGCGCGTCACCGTCGCGACGCATGACGTGCATCTCGCTGATCTTCTCGTCGAGCGGACAGCCGTTGAGCACCACGCCGAGCGGGTTCTTCTTCATCTCTCCGCTTTTTTCGCGGAGGCCCTTGGAGCACGAGTCCTTGTCGCGCTCGTGGCAGTAGAGGCAGTAGTCGATCTGCTCCTCGACCTTGCGCGGGTCGGCGCGGCGATCGGTGAGCGCGAAGCCGTCACGCTCGCGGCGCTCGTGCTCGGGGCCGACGAACAGCTCGGGGATCTTCGGCTCGGGACGGCGCAGCTCGACGAGGTGCTGGTAGTCCAGGTTCTTCGGCATGTGCAGCGACGGCCAGTGGTGCGCGGGGTCGCCGTGCTCCTTGCGGCGATGCGCGAGCCACGCCTCGACGGCGTCGAGCGCGAACGAGACCACCTTCTGGTTGTCGGCGTCGTTCGGGGCATCGCCGGGCGCGCCGTCGCCGCCGACCGCGCACGCCGCTTCGCTGACCTTGCTCGCGTTCCAGTCGGAAGCGAGCGCAGCGCGGAGCGCGACGGCGCGTCCGCGGAGCTCGTCGGTCCACTGCGCGCCGCCGGCCTTCGCCGCTTTGCGCGCGACGTCGTCGACCTCGGCAAGGAGGACGACCGCCGTCGCGACCGACAGCTCCTCGTCGGGGAGGTGATGCGTGCCGCGCTTGAGGACCGACGCCGCGTCCTTCGGCGACATCGCCGAGATGGCGGTGGTCGACACCGCGCTCGCCTCGAGGATCGTGCCCTTCCACGCCTTGCCCGCGCTCTCCTTCAGCACGCGCTTCTTGGCGAAGTCCTGCTTGAAGCGCCACAGCGGGGAGCGGTCCTTCACCTCGCTCGCGAGGTTGGCGAGCTCCTTCTCGACGCCGAAGAGGCGCCCCACGAACGCGCTCACGAACGGCGTGACCGCGAGGAGGACGACGCTCACCTGCTCCGGTGTCATGCCGGCGCCCTGGCGCTTCGAATAGTCCTCGTACGACGCGGCGACGTCCGGTGCGCGCGCCTTCAGGTCCGTGCAGAATGCACTGAACAGATCGCGGAGGCGCAAGGGATCGAACAGGTCGTGATAGCGGAAGCCCTCGACGCCGAGGGGCATGTCCGAGCTCGGCCGTTCGGCGGGCGGAGGAAACGATTTACGCGATGCTCGGAACGGCGTGACGGACATGCCTGACTTCTCTCACTTACTCTCGTCGGCTTTGGCGCTGGTGGCGGACGGCGGTCCTTCGGCGGGCACGAACGCGGTGTCGGCGAGCTTGCCGTCCTTCATCCCGAAGTAGACCTCGCACTGATCGAACATGAACTTCTGCCCTTCGGCAGATGTCAGATCGACGCGGTACGTGTTGATGAATTTGACCGAGTCCTTGAGCCACATGTCCCAGGCCTCCTTCGAGACCTCTTCGTACAAGCGCTTGCCGAGCTCGTTCTTGTAGGGCTGGCGTGTGAGCCCGGGGAGCTCCTTGCCCAGCTTGCGGCACTTCACGAGACGCGGTTCGGTCATACGCGGGCTTTTACCCGCGGATGCGTGCGGACGCCAGCCGATCCATGGCCCCAGGACGGTGCGCAGGACGGTGGGGCCGAATCAGGCGCTTCAGGCGAACGGGAGGGCCAGCTGGAACGCCTTCGTGCGGCGGATGTCGAGCGCGCAGACCGAGCCGTGCGGCAGCACCGACACGTTCATGCGCGGAGCGGCGGAGGCGACGGTCTCGAGGGCGCGCTCGGGCGTGTTGTTCGAGCGCGAGAGGTGGCCGAGGTAGATCCGGCCGAGGCGAGAGCCGACCAGCTTCGCGGCGAGCTCCGCCGTTTGCACGTTCGAGAGGTGCCCGAGGCCGCCGCCGACGCGCTGCCGTAGCCGCATCGGGTATGGGCCGAAGGCGAGCATCTCGGCGCAGTGGTTGGCCTCGATCAGCGCGGCGTCGCACGTCGCGAGGAGCGCGGTGAGGTTCGACGTCGGGCGGCCCACGTCGGTGGCGATGCCGAGCGCGTGATCCTTGGAGGCGACGCGGAGCGCCACCTGCGGCGCATCGTGCGGGACGTGCTCGGCCGTGACCTCGAGGCTGCCGATGTGGAAGCGGCGACCCATCGCGTATTCCCGGACCTCGAAGCGCGCACGGATCCGCGGCGCGAAGATCCCAGGGTGGAGGTAGACGGGGCACCCGACGGCGCGCGCGATCTTCTCGACGCCGCCGAAATGATCGCCGTGGTGATGCGTCGGGACGATGGCATCGAGCCCGAGCTGACCCGCACCGCGATCGAGCGCGACGCCCAGTGCGGCGAGACGCGCCTCGAGCGTACGCGGCCCGAGGCCGGCATCGACGAGGATGCGAACGCCCTCCGCCTCGACGAGGAGCGAGTTCCCGCTCGAGCCGGTGCCGAGCACGAACGCGCGAAACGAGTGAGAAGGCACGCGAGCTACCGAACCTCGGTAAGAGCAATCGCAAGAAGCGCCGGCGGACGCAAGCCTTGGGATCCCGGTCGTCTCGTCGTATCGTGCGGATGGCATTTTCGTGAGCACTCGTCCCTGTCCCAACTGCGGTAGCCCCCTCGCGGAGAACGCTCGTTTCTGCGGGCAGTGCGGGACCACGATCAGCGCGACGTCGTCGGACGCGCCGAACGTGCACGAAGAGGTGACGGTCGCGCGCGAGAAGCCGGACCTGTCGGCGTTCAAGACGCTCATGGACTCGGCGCCGTACGGCGCACCTGGCAGCCCTTTCAATCCGCCCGCGCCCACGCCGGCGGCAGGTGCGCCAGCCTCGCCGGCTGGCATTCCCACGCCGATGGTCCCGCCGCCGGAGACGCAGGCTCGCCCGCAGGCGCTGTCTGCGACGATGGCCGATCCCGAAGCCGCGGACCGCGCGCGCAACATGGTCGAGGCGGCGCTCGGCGTCGCCGCAACCGCGCAAGCTCCGCCGGTGGCGCCGAAGGCGAACTTGCAGAAGACGATGATGATGGGCGCCGAGAGCGCGACGCCGCCGCATGTCGGCGGAGGCCCGGCGCAGTCGAGCGCGGACCGCCCGACCAACCCGGCCCTCGAGGGAACCGGTGTGCCGAGCGCGGCGCTGCCGAGCGCTGGGCCCGCGATCGCGCGCGGCGGTGATGCCAGCCCGCTCTCGAAGAGCGTGCTCGCCCCGGACGCGTGGAAGCCGCCGGGCATGACGCCGGATCTGCCGGCGGCACCGTCTGCTG
>JAXDMI010000209.1:0-2871 GCA_034666145.1 Myxococcales bacterium
CACGGATGCTGCTCGTGAACGTGGTTGGGCACGACGTCGAACAGGACGCGGATGCCGCGATCGTGTGCAGACTCCATGAAACGATCGAGCTCGGCCTCGGTGGCGACACGCGCGTCGAGGAGGCGCGACGCCATCGGCCAGTAGCCGTGGTAGCCCGTGTACATGTGGCCGTCGTTGCCGGGGAACTCGCCGTCGGGGTTCTGGTAGAGCGGCGACAACCACAGCGTGTTGATGCCGAGCGCTTCGATCTCGCCGGCCTCGAGCGCATGGCGCAGGCCGGCCAGCGTGCCGCCCGCACGATCGGACGGCTTCTGCGGCGGGGTGAGCGGGCCCTGATCGCCACGGAAGCGATCGAGGACCACCTGGTAGACGATGGCGTCGCGCGGATCGAAGGGATGCGCCTCGATCCACACCGTGGCGATCGTCTCCTCGGTCTGGCTGCCGCGCGTATCCTTCGCGCGGATCGAGAACGTGTACTTTCCACGCTTCAGACCCGAGGCCTCGAAGCGGAGCGCGCCGGTCTTCGCGTCGACCGACGCAATGGGGAGCACGGTGCCGTCGCGGGCCGTGGCGACGATGCCCGCCGAGTTGACGGCGGCGCCCGCCCGACCGGCGAGGAACGACGCGCGCACCACCGCATGACCGTCGGCCGTCGCATCGACGCCGTCGATCTTCAACGCCGGCTGCTCGCAGTCGGTGACGATTCCGAGCGCCACTTCCTTGCCGTCGTGGAACGCCGTCATCGGGACCTGACTGTCGGCGAGCCACACGCCGTCCTCGACGATCGCGTACGCGTGCTCGCCGACCGGCGCGTCGATGGCGGCGACGGTCCAGCCGTCGTCACGCAGCTCGGGCGCGGTGCCGGGGCGCAGCCAGCCGTTCCAATCGCCGACGATCTCGACGTGGGCGTCGCGCGTCGCCGGCTTGTGCCAGACCTGGAGGCCGCAAACCCGACCTGACGGCGCAGCCGCGGGCGTGCTCGAGGAACAGCCTGCGGTACCGACCGCAGGAAGCGCGGCGGCACCCGCGGCGAGACCGAGCGCGAGCGCAAACGACCGCGTCCTCGCCGAATCGGCGAAGGGCTTCGCGCCTCGGAGGGGCCGTTCCGTCACGCACGAGGTCTAGCCTCGGGTGACGGGGCCCGCAAACCGGATCAGGTCTCGGGCTCGGTCGGATCCATCGGCGTGGGCACGGGATCGTGGGGAACGGGGCCCGCGGGGAGGTGCGAAGGCGCGGGATCGGGTGAAGGCTCGGGGAGGATGGGACCCGGCAGCGGCTGGACGGAGAGGTTCATGGCGGAGACTGAACGCATTCGCCGTGCCGTCGCGTGTCGCGCCGGACTACGGACACTGCAGAGCGTCGAACGCGCCGGTGAGATGCGTCTGCGTCCCCATCGCCGTCGTGACGTCGACCGCGAACGTGCCTTTGATCTCGGCCGACGTGGCGGACTCGACGGTGACGAGCCCGTCGTCTGCCGGCTGATCGCCGACCTCACAGCCGTCGAGTCTCGACGTGCTGTGCCCGAGCCGCACGTCGAGCTGCCCCGCCGGCGCGGGCCCGGCGTTGCCCTCCTTCGTAACCATACCAACTGAGCTAGATGATGCCCGCGGATTCGCTCTCTACTTCGCCTTCCACGTCACGAGCCGCAGCGCGCGCGGCAGGACGCGATCGCTCCCGATGCTCTTGTCGTCGGTCGTCCAGAATCGCAGCTGCGCGCTCTGGAGGCCGGCCTGGACGATGGCGCGACGCTGCGTGACCGCCTTCGGATCGCTCGTGGCGTCCTTGGGCAACGGGGCGAGCGCGGCGCCGGCCAGCGCGCCTGCATCGCGACCGAGCGCGGTCCAGTAGCTGGGACGGACGCCGAATCGATCGATGAAGTTGCGCACGTCCTCCTCGTGCGCCTCTTCGGGACGCGTCGCGAGGATCGGGACGAGGCCCGCCGATGCGCTCAGCACCACGATCCCGCGCGGCACGTCGGACGGCGTGACGCCGGCCTCGAGCGTCACTGCGATCACCCGATCGGTGCGATCGGGGCCCACTGGCTTCGTCGCGAGCAGGCTCTTCACGTCGCGGAGCACGTCGCGCGCGCACTGCGTGGGTCCCGAGACGAGCCAACCCTGCGCGCCGGATGCAAACCATGCGTTCACCGGGAAGCGCGGCTTGCCTGCTTCGGAGAGCGGCACGTCGCAGCGCGTGGGCGGCAAGAGGACGAGACCGTTGGCCTCGGCCGCGCGACCTGCCGTTTCGTCCTCCGACGTGTCGGTCACGAACGCGGCTGTTTTCACGCCGTGACGTACGAGGGCCTCGCCGAGCATCGCGATCTCGCGCTCGGTGCGCTCGCCGATCACGAAGGCCGTGGTCTTCGGCATCCGGGCGGCGTTGGGAGCGGCGAGCAGGAGCACGGGCACGCCGCTCTGCTCGCTCCACAGGCTCGCGCGATCCGCGCTCCTCCGATCGAAGCCGGCGAGGATCACCGACGCGCCCTCGCCCGCGAGCTCGTCCATCGCGGCACGCGTTGCGGCGTCCTCGAGCCCGTCCTCGCGCGTGACGAGGCGCACGCCCTCGGTGACGCCGGCGCGACGCGGGAGATCGAGCGCCCACGAGACGCCGCGAACGACGTCGGCGGCCTCGTCGCGGAGCTCGCTCGTTCGCGTCGGGAGGAGCAGCCCCACCGATTTTCCCGACACCACGGTGAGGCCACGACGGCTCGCGGCGAGCTCGCCCAGCTCGACGCCGGCGTCGCCACCGGTGGCCACGGCGCTCGCGCCGCTCACGTCGAGGAGCCAGCGGGCGAGCGCGGCGTCGTTCGTCTCGACCGCGATACGCGAGAGACGCGCGGCGACGAGCTTCTGCGTGTCGGTCGTGTACCCC
>JAXDMI010000210.1:0-4804 GCA_034666145.1 Myxococcales bacterium
GTGGCCGCCCGAGCCTTCGAAGCCGACGAGGTAGACGTGCTTGTCATACCAGCCGGTGACGAGCGCGTGCCTCCCGTCGGGCCCCACGGCGACCCCAGACCCACGGTCCATACCCGGGATCGGAAACACGCGCGCGGTCCAGTCGTGCGTGTCGACGACGGACACGCTACGGCTCTCGCCGTAATCTGCAGAATACACGTAACGCCCGTCCTTCGTGACGGCGATGCTCTTCGGCGCGTTGCCGATCTGCACCTTGTGCGTCACGGTCTCGCTCGCCATGTCCATCGCGTGGAGCTGCGAGGCGTTGAGGCACGAGATGTAGAGCGTCTTCTCGTCCGGTGAGACGGCGAGATGCCGCGGGCACTTGCACGTGGCGATGCGATGGGTCTGGTCGAAGTCCTTCCCCTCGAAGACGTCGATCGAGTCGCTGTAGAAGTTCGCGACGAACAGCTTGCCGGCCTTCGTCATCGCCATGCCGCGCGGCTGCTTGCCGACGTCGAGCGTGCGGACCACCTCGGCGCTCGCGACGTCGATCTGGGTCACCGACTTCGAGGCCCAATTGGCGGCGAACAGGCTCTTGCCGTCGGGCGACGCGACGAGGATCTTCGGGTGGGTTCCCGTCTTGATCTCGTGCGTGACCTTCTTCGACGCGATGTCGACGAACATCACCGAATTGCGCCGGAAATTCGAGATGAAGAGCGTCTTGCCATCGGCAGAGAGCGCGCTCTCCACGATGATGCCCGGCACGTCGATCTGATCGAGCAGAGCGAGGGTGTGCGCGTCGTAGATGGTGACGTTGCGTTTGTCGAGCTGACCGAAGTTCGTGACGAAGAACTTCTTGCCGTCGTGCGAGAGGAGCGCGCCCTTGGGCATCGACCCCGTCTCCGCGACTTCCTGGACCTCGACCTTGGGAGGCTCGGCGTGGGCGGACACGGTTGCGAGCAGGAGCGAGGCAGTGCTCATGAGGCCGACCAGCGAGACCGACATCTTCATCCGACTATTGGAGAACGCTGCGCAGGCGGCGGACAACAAAGCCGATCGCTACGGAAGCGGAGGGCGGCGACCGTCCCAGCGCGGCAAGGTGAAGACCACGCGCGTCCCGAGGGTGTGGGCGGGATCGATCCAGATGCGACCGCCGTGCGCCGTGACGAGCCCGCGCGCGACGAACACGCCGATGCCGTGCCCGTCGGTCTCGCACGGCGCGACGCGTACGCCCCGCTCGAAGATGCGCTCTCGATCGTTCGGTACGATGCCCGGTCCCTGGTCCTTGACGGCGAGCTCGATCTCCTCGGCGCGCACCGTGGCTTCGACGGTGACGGTCCCGGCCGGCGGCGAGAACTTCATCGCATTGCCGACGAGGTTCGAGAGGACTTGGAGGATTCGCTGCCGATCGCAGCTCGACTGCGCATCGCCGACGTCGACCTGGAGCACCAGATGGAGCTGCCGTAGCTCGGCGAGCGTGCTGGCAAGATCCATCGCCTCGGCGAGGATCGCGGAGACGGCGACGGGCTCCCGGTCGATCGACAAGCCATTCGACTCGATCGCGGCGGCGTCGACGAGGTCTCCAATCAGATACGCCATGTGGATGGCGCTCCGGCGAATGCTCTGGACGTCGGCGCGCACGCGCTCCGCCGTGAGCTCTTTCTCGCAGAGCTCGAGGATCATCTGCGCGCGAAGCTTCACGACGGCGACCGGGTTCTTGAGGTCGTGCGCCACGATCGCGAGGAGATCCTCACGCGCCCGTGCGGCGTGTTCGGCCGCGGCTCGCGCGCGATTGGTCTCGGCCTCGGCGAGCTTTCCCATCATCGCCTGCGCGAGCTGCGAGGCGATGGTCACTCCGAGACGGACCTCGTCCTCGTCGAACGACCGCGCCTTCCGCGCGTAGAAGACGAGGTGGCCGAAGTAATGGCGCTCGTGGACCACGGGCAGGAGCCCGGCCGCGCGGATCCCTTCGCTCTCGAGGTGCGCGCGGTAGCGATCGGCGAGCGTCGCGGTGGCGACGTCTTCGACGATGAGCGACTCGGCACGCAACGCGGAGAACGGCGAAGGCGTCGAGTGCGAGGAGCGATACGCCTCCGAGAATTCGCCGCGCCAGGCCGTGAAGCGTGGGACGCCGGCGTCGTCGAGCTCGATGAAGCTCGCGCGATCGACCGACATCGCCGCGCAGAGCGCATCGAGGGCGAGCGGATAGAGCTGCTCGAGCGATCGCGCGCCGCCGAGCGCGGACGCGAGCTGGTAGAGGAGGCCGATCCGCAGGTGGGCCCGACGCTCGGCCTCGTACAGGCGACCGCGCATCGCCGCGAGATGGCGATCCTCGGTGACGTCGCGGAAACACCAGACCCGCCCGCGCAGGCCGCGCGCGGTGCGGAACGTGGGCGCGGTGTAGCGCTCGAACACGCGACCATCGAGGAACTCGACGTCGTCACGGAGCACCGTCTCGTCGTCGTCGATGAGCCGTTCGATGGAATCGATGAACTCCTTCGGTTTCACGAGCTGACCGGCGAAGACCGCGAGGGTCTTCGTGCGGTCTCGCTGATCGATGATCTCGGCGCTGACCGACCAGAGCTCGAGACAACGGCGGTTGTACGTGAGGAGGCCGCCCCGTAGCTCGGTGACGATCACGGCCTCGGCGACCGAGTCCTTGATGAGATCGGCGAGCGCGAGCGCATGTTCGAGCTCTTCGGCCTTCGCCGTGAGCTCTTCGTCGAAATCACCGGGAACCATCAACCGTGATCAACGGCCGACGCGGTGCGTTCTTCAGCCCCCGATCAACGGGGAATCAGCGGCGGATGGCGCTCACTGGCCGCAGGTCTTGCCGCAGTACTGCTTCACGCTGTCGAAGCACGAGAGGCCCCAGAACGTGTCGCAGCAGTACGAGTCGGCTGCGCAGACCTTCATCGTACAGTCGTCACATGCCTGACCGAGCTTCTCGCCCGCGGTGCAGACGTCGTGCGTGCACGTGCCGGGGATGAGCGGCTTGCCGGAGTCGCCACCGCCGGCGCCGCTGTCCGCGTCGCCGGTGCCGGTGCCTGTCCCCGTGCCGGTGCCCGGGCTGCCCGTTCCCGTGTCCGACTCGCCGAAGCACGACTGCGGGTTGGCGGGCACGGGCGGCGGGAGCGGGAACGGTCCCGCGATGGTGCACGTCGCGGTGGGCCCACCCGGATAGGGATACGTCGTGTCGTACTGCTGGAGCGTGTTGATGTCGAAGAGCGTGCACTCCTTCTTCCACTTGTAGAGCCCGAATAGATCGACCTGCGCGAGGACCTTCGCCGACATGCCGGCCTCGACGTCGCCGTGGACGAGCGCCTGCGTGACGCCCGCGGCGTCCTTGCCTCCACACGTCTCCGACGCGCCCATGCCGGCGTAGGCGTTCGCGGTGAGCTCCGCGGTCGCAACGCCGAAGAACTTGAGCTGAAACTTCGGACTGACCGTGCAGTATGCACGCGCCATCCCCTCCTTCGTGTAGACCGGCGGCATCGGCGTGAACGTCGCGCTCTTGTCGAAGCTCGGCGTCAGCGTGCCACCCGCATACGAGAGACCCGCGGTGATCGAGCCGCTGGCGGTCCCGCCGACCTTCGCCTCGACCGGCGCGGTGAAGGCGAAATCGCAGTTGAGGGTCGTCGTGTAATGCGCGCTCGCGGGCAGGCTGATGCCTCCGAGCCCGATGCTGCCGAGGCTCACGTCGTATTCGGCGAGCGTCGTCGAGAACGACTTGGTGAGAGGCTTGCCCGCGAGCTTCGCCTGGCGCGCTGCGTCGACCGAAGGATCGAACTTCACGCCGGCGGCGAGCACCAGCTTCGCTTCGAGCTTGCCCGTCGCGCTGACCTTGAACGAGTTGAGCTTCAGGAAGCCGACGTCGGCATCGAAGGTGTAGCTCGGCGAGAAGCCGAGCGTTCCGGTCTCGACCGCGGCGTACACGATGTACGGCACGTCCATCCCGTCGGAGCCCTTCGCGGTGTCCTTGATCTCGAAGAGCTGTTTGCCGCTGTAGTCGAGCAGCTTGATCGTCGTTCCGCCCTTGCCTTGCGGGTGCACGGCGGTCGCGGACGCAGGCGCGACGGGGCCGTCGGTCGTGAGATCGGGGACGTCGAGCGTGGTGTGCACGACGAGCGAGTCCACCGCCTCCTGCAGCGTCGCGGACGCGGTCATCACCACCGTGCCCTCGGGCGCTTGGCTGACCGACTGCACGCGTCGCAGGAAGCCTTCCGGGTTCTTGCCGGACGTGCCCGGCTTCTGGCGATCGGCGAGCAGGATGTCGCCCGGCTTGTGGGCCGAGAGCGCCGCGTACGACGACGCGGGAAACACGACGCGGTCGGCGCGGACATCGGCGACGTCGGCGAGCTCGGTGGTGAGCGCGCTCGTTCCTTCGTGCAGCGTGATCACTCCGGACGCCGAGCCGTTCGGCGTCGAGCTGTACGCAGAGGGCGCATCGGTGCCGCTGCTGCCGCAGGCGACGATGGCGAGCGTACCGGTGCACGCGAGCAGGATGGCCGCTGTCTTCGACTTCATTCTTTTTGCGCCCTGACTTCGAACGGGGTGATGCGTGTCGCGATGGTTGCTCAGCGCTCGAGCAGCGCGCCTGACGATTCGTCGGCGTTCTTGCGCGCGCTCTTGCCGAGGTTCCGGTACGCGACGGCCGCGAGGAACATGATCGCGATGATCAGCAGCGCGTACTCCACCATCGTCGCCCCCCGCGTTCGTCTCGCCCTTGCGAGGAGACGCATGACGCCGAGCTTGCTGCGGAAACGGGACTGCATCGCCTGTTGTCTGACACGCAACAGACGTACCGCGAGTTCCACCCACG
>JAXDMI010000211.1:0-9180 GCA_034666145.1 Myxococcales bacterium
GCGCATCTGCCGGCGCCGCAGATGCCGCCGCCCACGACGGGCGGCTATCCCGCGCCGCCCCCGCCGTTCGGTCATTCGCCACCGCAGGGCACCCCGCATCATCCGCACGCGCTCCAAGGCAGCAACAGCGCGCCAGGCATGACGTGGGGAACGATGCCGCCGAACCCCCATCCGCCTTCGCAAATGCACGCGCCGCCGCCCACGGCATGGCAGCGCTTCTTGACCTGGACGGGCCTGAAAACGCGCTAATCACGCTCTTCGACGCGCCCTCCCCTCGACGCGCCTGACCCTGGGTCATTTCCCGGTCTCCTGACCGAGGGTCATTTCCCGGTCTCCTGACCCTGGGTCTTTTTCGCTGAAATGACCCTGGGTCGGGCACCGCGGAAATGACCCTGGGTCGGGCACTGCGTCAAAGCGGGGATGGGGCTGCGGTCGGAGGCGATCAGACGATCGGGGGGCCGTCTTCGGGGGAGTTGTCGCCCTGGGCGTCGATTTCTTTCTTCACGTTGCGCGCCTTCGCGACGACGTAGCCGATGGCGAGGATGCCCGCCGCGAGGAAGCCGATGCCGATGCTGCGCTTGAACTTGAGATCGGTGTTGTCGGCCGACGAGCCGTCGCCGTCGGTGCTCGACGCGTAGGACGCGCCGTCCATCTCGGCGCCACCGCCGCCGCGACCGCCGCCACCACCGCCACCGCCGCCACCCGCGCCGCCGCCGACGCCGCCCATGTCGACCTTGGAGGCCCCGCCCATCTTGCCGGCGGCCTTCGCGCCGCCACCACCACCACCGCCGCCACCGCCGCCACCGCCGCCCGCGCCGCCGCTGCCGGTCACGCCGCTTCCGCCGCCGTGCGGGCCGCCGCCTTGGTCGCCACCACCGCCGCCGCCTCCGCCACCGCCCGCCCGATCGCTCAGCTGCTCGCTGCTGTCGCTCGAGTTCTTCTTCATGCTCGAGCCGAGCATCTTCCAGGCGCCCGCCGCGATGAACATGACGCCGATGATGATCAGCGCGTACTCCACCATGGTCGCGCCGCGGGCGGCGTCGCCCAGACGACTACGCGCTCGGTCTGGAGTCGGCGTGGGGAGCATCGGGGCCTCACCACGGATCATACGAAAATCCGCGGACGATTGTCCTATCCTACGGCGCGTGTCGGACGAGCTTGCTCGGGCGGTGGGCGTTTCGGTTCGATACGGCGACTGCGTCGCAGTGCGTCCGTCCTCCGTAAATTTTCGAAGCGGCCTGATTCACGCGGTTTGCGGCGAGAACGGCGCCGGCAAGAGCACGCTGCTCAAGATCGTGGCCGGAATGGTGGTCCCCGACACGGGCCACGTCGACGCGTTCGGCTCGCGCCTCGGCCCGCACACCCCGCGAGAGGCGATTTCGCGCGGGATCGGCATGGTCCTCCAGCATTTCGCGCTCGTTCCCGTCTTCACGGCGCTCGAGAACATCGTCCTCGGGGCGGAGGCAGTCTCCGCGTTCGGGATCCTCGACATCCCGACCGCCCGACGTCGCGCCGAGGCGGTGGCGAAGGACCTCGGCGTCGATCTCCATCTCGATGCCACCGTCGCGTCGCTCGGCGTCGGCGATCGGCAGCGCCTCGAGATCGCGCGAGCGCTCTACCGCAACGCGAAGCTCCTCATCCTCGACGAGCCTACCGCCGTGCTCACGAAGGGCGAGGTCGAGGCGCTCTACGCGACGCTGCGCCGGCTCGCGGATGGCGGCACCGGCGTGGTGGTCGTCACGCACAAGATGGACGAGGTGCGCGACTACGCCGATGAGGTCACGGTCATGCGACGCGGCGAGGTGCTCTTCACGCGCACCCTCGACCGCAGCGCCAGAGATCGCAGCGACGGAGACCGCAGCGCCGGAGACGGAGGAGCCGACGCAGGGAGCTCGACGACGCTCGACGGGCAGATCGAAGAAGTGACGGCGGCGATCATGGGCGCGGGCCGAGCGACGACCGCGGCTGCGAGCGCGAGCGCGACCAGCGTTGCGAGCGCCGCAAGAGAAGAGGCCGGCGCTGACGACGTGGTCCTCGAGCTGAAGGGCGTGTCGCTCGGACGCGAGCTCGAAGACGTCTCGTTCGCGCTGCACGCCGGCGAGATCGTCGGCGTCGCCGGCGTCGAGGGCAATGGGCAGCGCGAGCTCGTCGCCGTGCTCGCGCGGGACAGCGCGCCCGATCGCGGCGAGGTGAAGGGCGCGATGCCGGCGGTGATCCGCGAGGACCGCCAGCTCGAAGGCCTCGTCCTCGACGCCACGCTGCGCGACAACATCGTGCTCGGCGAGCTCCGCTCGTTCACGGGCGCCCTCGGGCTGCTCGATCTCCACGCGCTCGAGGCCGAGGCCCTGACCCGCATCGCGCGCTCCGGCGCGCCGCCCGATCTCGATCGTCCGGCGCGCTCGCTGTCCGGCGGCAACCAGCAGAAGATCGTGGTCGCGCGAGCGCTGGCACGGCTCGGCAAGACCCGCACACGGGCACTCGTCGCCGCCCAGCCCACCCGCGGCGTCGACCTCGGCGCGACCGAGGACATCCACGGGCGTCTACGCCAAGCGGCCGCGAACGGAGCCGGAGTGCTCGTTTTGTCGGCCGATCTGGCCGAATTGCGTGCACTCTGCAGCCGAATCCTGGTGCTCGCGCGCGGGCGCGTCGTCGCCGACCTGCCGCCCACCACCTCCGACGCCGAGCTCGGTCGACGCATGCTCGGCATCGAGGAGAGCTCGTGAGCCTGGGCGGCAGCATCGGCGTCGCGCAGCTCTCGCGATCGCGATCGCTGCCCGCGGCCCTCGCGGGTCTCGCCGTCGGATGGCTCGCGTTCTGCGTGCTCGTGTGGCTCTACGGCGCGTCGCCACGCGCGATGGCCGCGCTCGTCTTCGAAGGCACCTGGGGCACGAGCTACGGCGCGGGGCAGGTGCTCTTCAAGGCGACGCCGCTGCTCTTCACCGGCATCGCGGTCGATCTCGCGCTGCGCGCCGGGCTCTTCAACATCGGCGCCGAGGGTCAGCTCGCCGTTGGCAGCCTCGCGGCTGGCGTGGTGGGCGCGCACCTGCCGCCGGGAACGCCCGCCGTGGTGGCGCTGCCGCTCGCGCTGGCGGGCGCGATGGCAGCGGGCGCGCTGTGGGCGCTGATCCCCGCGCTCCTCAAGGGTCGCTACGGCGCGCACGAGGTCATCTCGACCATCATGATGAACCGCATCGCCGACAGCGTGGTCGGCCTCGCGCTCGGCGCGGGCGGCCTCGCGCTCACGGGGACCGTTCGCACCGCCGACGTGGTGCCGGGCGCGCGCATCGCGCGCCTCGAGACCGTCTTCGGCTCGCTCAAGGGCAGCGCCGCGAGCTTCGCGCTCCTCTTTGGGATCGCAGGAACGTTCGTCGTGACCGGATCGTACCGGCGCACGCGCTTCGGCCGCGAGATCGGCCTCATCGGTCAGAACCCACGCGCGATGGAGGCCGAGAAGGTCCCGGTCAGCGCGCGCATCGAGCAAGCGCTCGTGGTCTCGGGCGCCATCGCCGGCGCCGCGAGCTTCGGCACCGTGCTCGGCTACAAGGGCTACTTCGAGGAAGGCCTCGGCGCCGGCGCCGGCTTCGGTGGGCTCGCGGTGGCGATCCTGGGGCGGGGGAGCGCGGTCGGTCTGATCTTCGCGGCGCTCCTCTTCGGCACGCTCCAGCAAGGCGGCCTCGCGGTGAATGCCTTCGTGCCGAAGGAGCTCATGGACGT
The DNA here is from genome assembly GCA_034666145.1 of Myxococcales bacterium. Classification (GTDB taxonomy): domain Bacteria; phylum Myxococcota_A; class Polyangia; order Polyangiales; family Polyangiaceae; genus Labilithrix. The sequence continues at coordinate 3,715 of JAXDMI010000211.1, forward strand.
CCTCACCGGCATCGTGGTGTGCGCCGTCGCGCTGGCAGACGAGGCCATCGGCGGACGCATCACGACGGTCACGCCCGAGCCCGCGCCCGCGGCGAAGGGGGCCGCGTCATGAGCGCGCTCGAGGTCATCTTGTCGGGGACCATGCTCGCGCAGACCGCGCGCATGACAATTCCCTACGGCTGCGCGGCCCTCGGCGGCGTCCTCAGCGAGCGCAGCGGCGTCGTCAACATCGCGCTCGAGGGCACGCTGCTGGCGTCGGCCCTCGCGTCGGTAGCGGCCGAGCACGCGAGCGGCAGCGCCATGGTCGGCATCGCCGCCGGCGTCATCTGCGGAGCGATGGTCGGCCTCGTGCACGCGCTGCTCGTCGTGCGTGGTCGCGTGGACGCCATCGTCAGCGGCATCGCGCTGAACCTCATCGCCGCCGGCGGAACGCGCTTCTTGCTGCGCGCGCTCTACGGTTCGAGCTCCAACTCGCCGAGCATCCAGGGCCTGCGCTTCGGCGAGAGCTGGGGTCTCCTCGCGCGCACGCTCCTCGACCCGTTCCTGCTCGCGACCATCGCAGCAGCGGCCGGCATCGCGTGGATGCTGCGCCGCACGCGCTTCGGTCTGCGCCTTCGGGCGTGCGGTGAGGACCCGTCGGCCGCGCAGGCGGTCGGCGTGCACGTCGCCGGCATGCGAACGGCGGCAGTGGCGCTCGGCGGCGCCGTGACCGGCCTCGGCGGAACCGCGCTCGCGTACGACCTGCATCAGTTCCAGGCGGGAATGAGCGGCGGTCGTGGCTTCATCGCGCTTGCCGCGGTCATCGTCTCGGGCTGGCGGCCGTGGCCCGCGGCTGCCGCGTGCCTCGCCTTCGCCGCGCTCGATGCGCTGCAGATCGTCCTGCAGAACCAGACCAAGCTCCCGTCGCAGGTGCTCGCCATGCTGCCCTTCGTCGCGACGCTCGTCGCGCTCGTGCTGGTCAGCAAGCGACGCGCCGGCGACATGCATCCGCCGGCCGGCCTCGGCAAGCACCCGACCTCGTAGCGTCTCCGCGGTCAGGGAAGACGGACGACGCAGCGCTCGGACGTGGCCTCGGGCGCTCGTTGCAGCATCAGCTTGCCGTCGTCGCCCGCGCCCTCGCACTTGCCGTCGGCCGGCTTCCAGCGGCCCGAGGCATCGACGTCGATACCGGCGCGCACCCAGATCGGTCCGCACGGCGCCGATTCCCACCCGATGACGGTCGTCGTGCTCTTCGACGCATCGGAAGGCGGCACCGACTGCGATTGCACCGGCTCGGCCGAGCCCGGCCAGCCATATTGAACGATCAGCGGCGCGCTTCGCGGGCTCGCATTGGCCACCTCGAGCTTCAGCGCACAACCGCGATAATGGCCAATCCACATGCCGGCTCGTTCGAAGTCGGTGACATATCCGCGCTGGGATATTTGCTCCCGATCGGAAGGCGGTCCGTAGAAGATGACGTCGTCGTAGCCGCTGCCCGAACGCGCGAGGCCGGTCAGCAGCGTCCTTCGGAACGGAGCATCGGCGACGGGATCGCTCTGCGCGAGACCGCCCCAGAACGTCTTGCGATCGGGCATGTCCGGAAAGCGCCGGTAGCCGCCGCGCGTGAGCACGAAGCCGTGCAGCTGAGGGATGTTGACGAACGCATACGGCACGACGCCGCCCTGTTGCACGGCATACAGCGCGCCCAGGTTGAGCAGCGGCTCCGCGCCGGGAAGGACGAAGACCTTCTTCTCGGAGAGCGCATTGCACGACGGATCGAGCACGATGGGTAGGCGAGGACCCGTGCGTTTCAGGTCGGCATCGAGACCGGCGAGGGCCGGCCCACAGGCCTGTTCCAGGCGCTTGTTGTGCCACCCGGCCCAGCCCAGCGCGCTCACCGTCAGCAGCACCACCGCGCCGTGAACCGCGAGCGCGGCGCGGCGCTCGAACGTCTCCACCGGCACCAGCGCGAGCCCGAAGACCACCGCCATCGGGATGAACCGGACCGACATGAACTCCCACTGCCGGCTATGCAGAGGCAACGCCAGCGCGGCGAACCCGAGGAGCACGGTCATGACGAGGAGCGCGCGCTCCTCCGCGCTCGCGAGTCGCCTCATGGTGCGATGGACGCCGAAGACGACGCCCGCCAGCGCGAGGAGGACCGGCGGCCACGCACGCCACCACGGTCCCGCCGCGAACGCGCTCGCGAGCAGCTCGATACGCACCGCGAGCGCCGGCCATATCGGCTCGGCCTGGGAATTGGGAAGATCGACGGCCGTAGCTCCAATCCAACCGGCGGCGTGAATGCCAATCAGCGCCGTGGGTAATCCCATCAACGCCAGCAGCCCGAGCTCGCGCGGCCAGGCATTCTTGGGATGCCGGCACACCACGAGCACGACGAGCGCGACGCCCACGACCTCGGCCGCGAAGACGTGACACACCGCCTGCACCAGGAGCAGCGCGCCGATCGCGACACGCCGTCTCCACGGCCATTCCTTCGCGCCGAACGCGACGGCCAGCGTGAAGAGACCGACGCTGGTCGACAGGAGGTACGAGAAGAACCCCATGTAGAGCGACCACTGGAAGGCCAGCGCGAAGCCCATCAGCCCGAGCAGTCTTCGCCGAGGCGACACGGCGTTGACGAAGGCCAGCACGCCCCACGCCCACGTGAGGACGATGACACCGAGCGTCACCTGCAGCGCGGAGCGCCACGGCATCAGCTCCGCGAGCGGCCCGTACACGAGCGAGAAGCCCTTGGAGGCGAGGGCGGTCGTGGGCTTGTAGTAATCGCTGTAGTACGTGGCGCGCGGATCGCTGAAGTGGTTCTCGAGATGCGCGAGGAAGACGTGCTGCGGTCCGTCGTGGGTCGGCAGATAACGGACGATGCCGAGCGCGACCAGCAATCCCGCGGAGGCGACGAGCGCGAGCCCGAGGGTCACGCGTCCCGTCGCAAGCGTGGGCGCTGGGGTCATCTCGGCCATCGTGGAGTCACGCGACTAGTCCGCGCCGCCGGCGATCCGGACGCCGTCGCGGAGCACCACCCACGTCTTCGAGCCGCCCCATGGCTGCACGATCGCATTCTCGTGCGGCAGGTCCCAGACCACGAGATCCGCGCGCGCGCCCGGCACGAGAGCGCCGCGCGGATGCGGGACGCCGCCGCCCCAGAGGCCGAGCGAGGCCGCCGCGAGCCGCGTCGCGCCGAGGATCGCTTCGGCCGGCGACAGATCGTACATGCGCACGGCGAGCGCCATCGCGAGCGGCAGGCTCTCCGAGGGCGCGGTGCCGGGGTTCGCGTCGCTTGCCACCACGAGCGAGACACCGGCTTTGCGGAGCTCCGCCACCGGTGGCGGCGCCTGCGCCATCGTGAAGCTTGCGACCGGCAAGAGGATCGCGGCGATGCCGGCCTTCGCGAGCAGCGCGATCCCCTCGGCGTCGATGTGCTCGACGTGATCCGCGGATTTCGCGCCGACCTCGGCGCAGAGCTGCGCGCCACCGACGTCCGCGAACTGTCCGACGTGCAGCCGGACACCGAGGCCCGCGCGCTTCGCGGACTCGCACACGATGCGCGCTTCGTCGACGGTGAACGCGTTCTGATCGACGTACGCATCGACGAACGACGCGAGCTTGGCGTTCGCGAACTCGGGCACGAGCGAGCTCGCGACGCGCAGGACGTAGTGATCGCGGCTGTTCTTCGCGCTCTCGGGCAGTGCATGCAGCGCGAGATACGTCGCGACGACGTGCGGAAGCGTGCGGTTCTTGCTCGCGCGCGCGATGGCCCGGAGCTGCTTGCGCTCGCCGTCGGGCTCGAGGCCGTAGCCGCTCTTGACCTCGCACGTCGTGACGCCGAGCTCGGACATCCGGCGGAGACGCGCGGTCAGCGTCTCGGTGATGTGGTCCTCGGTGGCGGCCTCGATCGCGCGATACGACGAGAGGATCCCGCCGCCCTTCGCCGCGATGGCGCGGTAGTCGGCGCCGGCCATGCGCATCGCGTACTCGTCGTGGCGCGAGCCCACCCACGCGGCATGCGTGTGGGCGTCGACGAGGCCGGGAGTGATGACGCGATCGCCGTGATCGATGATCGGGACCTTGGCGGCGCTCTCGCGTGGACCGATCCAGCTGATCGAGTGCTCGTCGTAGACGACGACGCCGTCCTCGACGACGCCGAGCGGGTTGTCGCGCGTGATGCGTGCCGGGTCTGCGGTGACGATCCGCTTGGCGGCGACTCCGACCATGCTCATCGAGACGCCCCCTCGAGGCGACGCGCGAGCTCGGCGCTGACCGGCGCCGTCGCATCGTAGATGCGTGCGAGGTCCGCATCGGCGGCGACCGGCGCCGGCGGAACGCGACGTCGCATGGCGATGCCGCGCGCAAAGGCCTCTTCGCAGCGGGCGCGGAAGGTGGCGCTCTTCTCCGCCTCGTGGACGAGCGCCTCGTGCGCGGCCATCGCGAGATCGGCACGCGAGCACACGAGGAGCACGTCGCACCCCGCGTCGACGGCGCGTACCGCCGCTTCGCCGGTGGGCATGGTGAGCGCCTTCATCTCGAGGTCGTCGGAGAACAAAACCCCGGAAAAACCGAGCTCCCCGCGCAGCAGATCCGTGCAGATTGCACGGGACAGCGTGGCCGGTTGCTCGGGATCCAGCGCGGGGTAGACGACGTGCGCGGTCATCATCGAATCGACGGCAGGGTTCTTCGCCAGCGCCCGGAACGACGCGATCTCGAGGCGCTCGAGGTCGGCCTTCGGGCGATCGACGCGAGGCAGCGCGAGATGCGAGTCGACCGTCGTGTCACCGTGACCCGGGAAGTGCTTTGCGCACGACAGCACGCGGCCACGCGCGAGCCCCTCGGCCCATGCGCCACCGAGGCGCGCGACGCCCTCCGGCGTCGTGGCGAACGCACGGTCGCCGATGATCGGGGTCTCGTCGCGCGTGTGCACGTCGGCGACGGGCGCGAAGCTCATGGTGAAGCCGAGCGCGGCGAGCTCGCGCGCCTGCGCCTCGGCCACGCGTCGCACGAGCTCGGCATCGGACGAAGAATCGGCGTCGCCGAGGCGGCGCATCGGCGGCAGCTGCATGGCGGGCGGGCCGAGACGCATCACGCGGCCGCCTTCTTGATCGACGGCGACGAGCGGCGGCAGGTCCGCTGGACATGCGGCCGAGACCGCGGCGTTCAGGGCGCGCACCGCGGCGAGCCCCGCTGCGCCGGTGCCGACGTTCCGCCGGAAGAGAACGACGCCGCCACGCTCGCCGGAAGCAAGCAAACGTCGCTCGTGAGCATCGAGCTCGAGGGCTCCGAGCCCGACGACGAGCATCTGACCGCAGAGGACGGACAGGGAGCCGACCATCCGCTATGGTCTACCAGCTTTCGGTCATGAAGCGTCATCCCACGGCCCTCGTCGCTACACTCGCCCGCCTCGCCGCGCTCATCGCGTCTCTCGCGCCCTTCGCGTGCGCCGGAGCGGGCTCCGGGCCGACGCCGAGCATGTCG
>JAXDMI010000212.1:0-2532 GCA_034666145.1 Myxococcales bacterium
ACGATGCGTTCGCGAAGACGAGCCTCGGTGTTCCGGCCGCGAACACGACGACGGCGAGCGGCGGCGCGATCGCTCCGCCCGCATCCGCGAAGGGTGATGACGGCGGTGGCCGCACCAGCGTGCTCGAGACGCTCGGCCGGCAGCCGCGCGGCGTCCTCTACGCGCTCGCCGCGGCGCTGCCGCTAGGCTTCATTCTCGTCATCGTGGTGGTGGTGCTCGCGATCCGGTCGCCGAAGGTGGTGACGACGGTGGTCACCGCCGACGGCGGCACGATCGAGATCACCGAGACGACGAAGGGCAAGGTCGCGCCGCCGGATCGCGTGAAGGCCGCCGTCGCGCTCGGTCCCGAAGCGCTCGAGACGCTCGCCAAGGAGTACCCGGACGATCCGTCGATCCTGCAGAAGCTCGCGGTCGCGTATCAAGCGCAGGGAAAGAACCACGAGGCGCTCACCACGGTGCGCGCGCTCCTGGTCGCACAGCCGACGGCGGCGGGCGACGACGAGATCCTCCAGGTCGTGACGTCGCTGGCCGCGAAGGGTCAGGGAAGCGACGACGACGAAGCGTTCGCGCTCCTCGAAGGTCCCCTCGGGGCGAGCGGCGTCGATGCGCTGATCGACATGACGGTGCGCGCTCCCGGCCGCGAAGGACGAGACGTCCGCGATCATCGCGCGCGCGCTTCGAAGAGCCTCGCCAAGCCCGAGGTGCGCGCGCATGCGTCGCCGGCAGCGGCGATCCTCCTCGACTTCAAGGCAGCCACCGGCTGCAGCGCGAAGCACGATCTGCTCGCGCGCGCGAAGGACGACGGAGACGCGCGGCTCCTGCCCTCGCTGAAGCCGCTCAAGGTGACGCGAGGCTGCGGCGGCTTCCTGCGGGCCGGCGACTGCCATCCCTGCATGCGAAAAGACAGCGCCTTGGAAGACGCGATTGCCGCAGTCGAGGCGCGCCCCGCGAAGTGAGCGCGGGTTCGTGCGATGATGCGGTCGATGGCTCGCCCGATCAGGACCGCCCGTCTCGCCCCTCTCGCCGTCGTCGTCGCGCTGCTCGTGTTCGGGGCCGTGCGTCGTGCAGACGCTGCGCCTCGTTACGTCGATCGCTCGATCACGATGCCTCGTCTCGTGTTCGCAGGTGACGTCGGCCTCGGCGTGGGCCACATCGATGAAGACCTCCCGCGGCGAGAGATCACCGGCGCGGGGATGAACCTCGAGGCCACGCTGGGCATCACCGACTCGGTCGAGCTCGGCCTGCGCACGGGGGTTCGTTTCGGCGACGACGGCAAGGCGTCCGCCGCGGACGCCTACGCGCGCACGCTCTTCACGGAGACCTACGGCACCGGCGTCGACACGGTCGCGAACCCCGAGTTCCACGTGCGCTGGGCGGCCTATAGCGGGCGCGTCGTCGAGGTCGGCCTCGACGGCCGCGTCTACACGCCGGTCGAGCGTGACACCAAGTTCGGGATCATGTTCGGGGTCCCGCTCGCATTCCACATCGGCAGCTTCATGCGCATCGATACCGGCGTTTACATCCCGGTGATCTTCACGGCGCCGGCGACGACCGTGATCAGCGTGCCCGGGTATCTGTGGTTCCAGGTCTCGAACAAGGTGTGGCTCGGGCCCATGTTCGGATTTCGCCACATCAGTCGACCCATTCCCGCGCCCGTCGACGACGTGCTGGTCGGATTCGGGCTCGGCTATCAGGTCGCTTCGATCGTCGATCTCAAGTGGATGCTCTTCACGCCGCGCCTGAACGTCGCCGCCAACGAGCCGCGCGCGTATGGTGCGGGCTTCGGCGTACAGTTCCGCATCGGTGAATGACCATGCTCCTCGTCATCGGCAACAAGAACCTCTCCTCGTGGTCGCTGCGCCCATGGTTGTTGCTCCGGCATGCGGGCCTGCCCTTCGAGGAGCGGGTGCTCGCGTTCGAGACCGAGAGCTGGCGCGACACCATCGCGGCGCTCTCTCCGACACGACGCGTTCCCGTTCTTCATCACGACCAGCTCGTCGTGTGGGACTCGCTCGCGATCTGTGAATACTTGAACGACGCGTTTCCCGACGCGCAGCTCTGGCCGCGCGATCGCGCAGTGCGCGCAGTGGCGCGAGCGGTGAGCGCCGAGATGCACTCCGGCTTCCCGAACATGCGCCGCGATCTCTCGATGGACGTCGTCGCGCGCCATCCGCGCCGGCGGTTCAGCCGCGAGACCGAGGACGAGCTCGCGCGCGTGCAGGCGATATGGACGGAGTGCCGCGTGCGCGCGTCGGCATCTTCCCTGGACGGAAGCGCGCGCGCCGATGCGGGACCGTTCCTCTTCGGTCGCTTCTCCATCGCCGATGCGATGTACGCCCCGGTGATCTGGCGCTTCCGGTCGTTTGGAGTCGAGCTCACGGGCGAGGCGCGCGCGTACTACGAGACGATGCTCGCGTTGCCCGCGATGCGCGAGTGGGAGCAAGCGGCGATCGCCGAGGTGCAGGCGCTGACCGCGGCGGCACATGCGGCGGCTCCGATGCGCACGCCCGATCCGCGGAGCGCGCAGCATTG
>JAXDMI010000213.1:0-5304 GCA_034666145.1 Myxococcales bacterium
GTCGAGCCGGGAGCGCACACGGTGACGTTCGGCTCCGGCGAGAGAGCCGACGTGCGGAGGCTCACCGTCGAGCGAGGTCGTATCGTCGACGTCGAGCCCCCTGCCGAGGCGCCTTCCAGCACGGCGCCGGAGACCCGCTACGAGACGCGCACCGACCATCCGTTCTCGCCGCTCGTGTTGTGGGTCAGTGCGGGAGTCGCGGTGGCGTCGCTGGTGGTGCCCGCGATCACGTACGCACATGCGCTGTCCGTGAAGAGCGACTACGACTCGACGTCGACCTCGCCCGCGAACAAGGCGACGCTCGCGAACGACTACGAGTCCGCGCGGACCAACGCGTACGCATCGATCGTGGTGCCCGCCCTCTTCACGGCGGCCGCCGGTGGCCTCGCGGTCTGGTACCTCGTCGGAACGAAGGAGACCCGGATCCCGATTCCGACGCCGTCGGTGACGACGACGGGCATGAGCCTGAGCGTGAGCCAGCGCTTCTGAGCGGGTCGACGCCTCTACTTCTTCTCCTCGTAGAGCAGCTCCACGTCGCCCACCAGCACGACGTCTCCCGGCTTCAGCTTGCGCGGAGCGCTCCCGAGTGGGGCGCCGTTCACCTTGGTCACATTGGTCGAGCCCAGGTCGCACGCCCAGAATTCGCCTTCGAGCGCGTAGATCTCGGCATGGCGGCGCGAGACGCCCTCGCTGATGATCGGCACGTCCGCGCTCGCGGTGCGGCCGATCACGCACTCTTCGCGGAGGCGATGGCGCTTACCCGCGTCCGCCCCGTTCTTCACCACGACATACGCTTCCGGGAATTTTCCCGCCGCGTGCTCCATCAGCTTCGAGCTCGCGACGCCACGTGAGCTCGCGGCCGGCGGCGCATGCAGCGCCAGCTTCGAGCCCATCGCGCTCTTCCGGAACATCGCGTAGGCCTCCTGGTCGGGCTTTCGCTCCATCGCCATCGCTTCGTCGACCAGGAGCTCGTACGCCTCGCCGAGCGCCGTCCCCTCGCCCACCGCGAAGCCCGGCACTCGCTCGATCTCCGCGAGCAGCCCGCGCAGCAGCGTCGCCGCGCCGCCGAAGTTGCCGCGATCCGCGAGCGCTCGCGCCTCCTCGCGCACGCGATCCGCGCGAACCAACATCACGCGCGATGCCGCTTCGCCGACAACGGCCGGCTCCCGAGCCATGATGTCCACGCTCACCTCGCGCGTCAGGGTCGACACGTCGGACGCCGCCGCCCCCGGACGTCGCCACGCCAGCTGCAGCTTCGCCACCTCGAGGACGAAGCGCTGCGCTCCCGGCGCGCCCATCGCGATCTCCGCCACCACGAGACGCCTCGTGCCCGGCACCATGTCGGGCAAGGCGATGGTCAGGCCGTCGCGACCGAACCGCATCGCGTCGCCACCGAGCATGCGCACCACCTCGATGCCTGCTCCCGGCGCGATCGCGAGCTCGATGCCGTCCGCCACGACATCCGCTTGCGCACCGAGCGCACGCGCAAAGGCTCGCGCGCACGTCGCAGGATCCGGCACGAACTCGTAGCCACCTCCGCCTGCATCGCCGATCGCCGCGAGGATGTCCTCGTCGTGCTTCACGCCATAGCCCAGCGCCGAGAACGAGGTCCCCGGCCGATGCTTGCTCACCACGGCACGCAGCGCCTCCGCCGTCCTCGCGCCCTTGTTCGGCTCGCCGTCGGAGAGCAGCACCACGCCGCGCCGACGTCCCTCTCCCGTTGCGCCGAGCACCTCGACCGCGAGATCGAGCCCGGCCTCGACGTTGGTCTCTCCCTCGGCGAACAGTCGCGCCACGCGCGAGCGCACCAGCTTCTTCCCTGCTGCGTCGACGATCACCGGCTCGACGACGCGAGTCGCGCCGCTCGAGAACGCCACCACACCGACTCGATCCTCGCTCCGCAGTCCGTCGAGCAGGCGATCGACCGAACGGATCACCTGATCGATCGGTGCACCTTGCATGGATCCCGAGACGTCGATCGCGAGCACCGTCGCGGCCGGCGGCCTCCGGCCCTCCATCGGCTCGCCGCTCGCCTCGATCTCGACCACGAGATGAGCTCGCGCATCGACATCGGGCCGAACCGAAGCACGGTCGAGCCAGACCTGGAGTGAGAGCGCCATGTTGAAAGTCTAGCGCGCGACCGAGCCAAAACCGCGCGACGACGGGGCTCGAGGATGCGTTTCGGAGGAACGGCGGAAGCGCCAGCGTGGCGGCACTGAGCCTCTACTTCGTCTCGCCGCTCGCGAACGCCGCGAAGGCGTCCTTGTAGTCGGCGTGCCAGCGCGAGAGCGGCGGACGGTTCTCGACGATGTCGCCCGCCGCCCACAGGATCCGCCGCTCGTCGAGCGCGCGCGGGACGTCGTTGTCGGGGCAGAGGATGTAGAAGTCGCCGGCCACGACGCGCTCGAGCATGAAGTCGACGGTCTGCTCGGCGGTCCACGCCGCCGCGGGTTTGTCGGTCTCCCCGCGCGACGTGAGCTCGGTGAAGACGTAGCCCGGAATGAGCAGGTGCGCGTGGAGCAGCGCGCCCTCCGTGTTGCGCAGCTCGTGCTCGAGCGCCTCGGTGAAGGTCTTCACGCCCGCCTTCGAGACGTTGTAGGCGGGATTGCCCGGCGGCGTGGTGATGCCCTGCTTCGAGCCGGTGTTGATGACGAGGCCCGGGCGCTTGCGCTCGAGCATGCCGGGGACGAAGACCTGCGTGCCGTACACCACGCCCCACAGGTTGGTATCGAGGACGCGCTTCCAGCTCGCGAGGGGGCCGAGCGCGGTGGTCGGGGCCTGCACGCCGGCATTGTTCATGAGGACATCGGTGCCGCCGAACCGCGCGCGCACCGAGGCCTCGAGGGCGACAAGCGCGTCGACGCTGCTCACGTCGGTCTCGGAGATCATGATGTCGTCGGCGGAGGCGCCTGCCGCGGCCGCGATTGCCTCCCGCGCGCGGACGAGGCGGTCAGCGCCGAGATCGGCGATGCACACCTTCAGCCCGGCAGTGGCCAGCCGGGTCGCGGCAGCGAGGCCTATCCCAGAAGCGCCGCCGGTGATGACCGCGATGGCGCCGGGCACGAGAGCGGGATGAGCGATCTGCATGCACAGAGATCTAGCAAGCCGAGGACACCGTCGTCGACGTGCGCTCGCCCAAAAAGAGCGACCGCGCCGAAGAGGCGAACGACGCAAAAACGGCGCTGAGCGAGGAATGTTGGCTTGGAGTCGACGCTCCGCTTAGTTCGGAGCGCCCGGGCCTCGATGGCCGCCACCGGGGCGTCCGCCTTCGGGCCGGCACGAGCTGCGCGTGTCCGCTTCGCCGGGCGCGGCGGCAACACACTTTCCTTGGATCTCCTTGTCGCCCATTTTCAGAGTGCACGCAGCGCCGACCGCGACCGACGCGCATGCGGCGTAGGCCTCGGGAGGAGGAGCGTGCGGCCGCCGGCCTTCGTGCTCGCCTGGCCCTCCGTCGGAGCCCAATGCCTCCGCTTGGGTCTTCGTCGTCTGGGCGGCTCCCGAAGACGAAGAGCTCTCGGGACAGCCCATGAGCGCGCCGCCGCAAATGAATACGAAGAACGAGATCCGATAGCTGTACATCGCCGACCACCTCCGCTGGGGAGAGTCCTCCAGCTTTGTTGGTCAGCGCTTTCGACGACATGTCGAAATGTTTCGTGTCGCGTCAGCGGTCAAGCGGCTCAGCAGCGAGAGCGGATCGAGGGCGACCGCGACGGTGCCGTCACGCGTCTCTGTCGTCCGGCCGCGAGATCCACGACCAACAGCGCTGGCGCATCAGAACCGCATCGCGCTCAGCACGTCCGCGAAGTCGTCGGTCCAGACCTTCTGCTTCGGAGGAGGTGCGAGCCTGTGCCATTCCTTGTTCTTCGCGAGGATCGCGGCGAGCGCAGGCCCTGACGTGCTCAGGACCACCCAGTGCGAGGGCGTCTTCTCCGCCTCTTTCTCCTCGGCGGTCACCTCGCGATCGATGCGTCCGATCGCGAGCATGCCGGCGTCCTCGGCGAGCGCCGCGAAGATGGGCTCGAGCCGGACGTGTCGGTTCGAGATGTGCGCGAGCAGGACACCGCCCGGCGCCAGCGCGCGTCGATAGATCGCGACCGCCTCGCGCGTCACGAGATGGAGCGGGATGGCGTCGGAGCTGAACGCGTCGAGCACGAGGAGATCGAAGCGCGCCGCGGGTCCCTCGCGGAGGCGAAGTCGTGCATCACCTTCCTCGATCACCACGCTGGTGGTGCTCGGCACGTTCGACAGGTACGTGAAGTACTTCTTCGCGATGTCGATGACGCGCGGGTTCAGCTCGAAGAACGTCCATGAATCGCCCGCCCGCGCATACGAGGCGAGCGAGCCGACTCCGAGACCAATCACGCCGATGCGCTGCGCAGGTCGTTCCGCGACCTCGCCCGCCGGCGGAGTGGCTGCCGGTGGCGTCGCGCCCGGCGCGGGCGGAAGCGGACCGAGCACGTCGCCCGCGGGCCCCGTCGGGTAGTAGTACGTCAGCGGCATGTGCGCCTGCTTCGGGTCGAGGCTCTGCGCGCCGTGGATGGTGCTGCCCGACAACAGGATGAGGAAGCGCTCGGTGGGATCGCGGCGCACCTTGAGCACGCCGAAGAAGTCGCGCTCCTTGTGCACGGTGTTGCCGGTCAGACCACCGTGGATGGTGCCGACGAGCAGGATGCCGCCGAGCGCGACGGCGTAACGGATGGGGCGCTTCGACCAGAAGAACGCCACCAGCACCGGCAGCGTGTACATCCACACCACCGAGTGCGTCGGGCTCGCGTTGGTGTGCTCGCCGATCTTCACGAGCACGAACGTGACTGCAGTGAGCCCGAGGCCGTACGCGACGTCTTTGCGACGCGCCTTCGACTTCTCGTCGGGCGCGCGCTCGATGGCGACGCGCGCGAGGCAGACCAGCGCGATCGCGATGGGATACTCGAGCAGATCGTTGAACACGACGGGCGCCACGAGGCCGTTGAACGCGCCGCCCAGCACTCCGCCCACCGAGAGCAAGAGATAGAACTCGGTGAGGCGCGTGTGATGCGGCCGGCGCAGCGCGAGCGCGCGATGACACACCACGCTCGCGACGAACAGCAACACGAGATGGAGCGCGACGACGAGCCACGCGGGTCCCAGCACCTCGGCGAGCTTGCTGATCGCGACCACCGCGGCGAGCAGAGCGAGCGCGCGCGACGCCACCGACGGCGGCACCACTTGCTTCTTCGCGAACGCCACGATGAACGACGCGAGATAGAGCGCGAGCGGAACGACCCACAAAAGCGGCACGCTCGCGAGATCGGTGGTCACGAACTC
>JAXDMI010000214.1:0-4663 GCA_034666145.1 Myxococcales bacterium
CACCACCAGCGCGGTCGGCTCCTCGAGCGTCTCGATCGTCACGTCCGCCGCCGACGTCGACGCCTCCACCGCGTTGCGGACCACGTTCTCCACCGCGCTCTCCAGGAGATCGCGATCCGCCTCGCACACCGGGTCCGCCGCGTCCAAGCGAAGCGACGCCTCCGGTAGCCCATGCGCTCGCGCCACCGCTCGCGCGATCTCGTTCACCCGCACCACCGTCAGACGCGGCTCGATTCGGCCCATCCGATCGTAACGATCCACGATCGCCGAGATGCGCCGCGCCTGCGCTACCGCGAGGTCGAGGAACTCCTTCCTCGTCGCGATTTCTCCCTCGCCCGGACCCGTTCCCTCGAGCACTTGCACCGCGCCGAGCAGCGCCGTCAGCGGGCTCCTCAGATCATGCGCCATCTGCGCCGAGAAGCGGCCCAGCACCGCCAGTCGCTGCACACGCTCCCTCGACTCCGCCAGCGCGATGCCCAGCTCTCGCGCCACCGCCACCACCAGCAACGTCACGATCGCGCTCACGAACGCTTGCGCCGCCAAGCTCCCCGCGAACACCCGGAACAACACCAAATACGCCACCACGAACGCGCCGATCATGCCGAGCACGTACACCGTCGTTCGCGTCGACACGTTTCGATCGAACAGCGCGAAGCGAACCGCACACGTCGTCAACAACGCCGCCGCGATCAGCGTGCCGATCGATCCCAGGTACGGAAGCGGCAACCCCAGGTCGCGCGCGACGTCGCTCGTCGAGAACGTCGCGCCGATGGCCAGCGCCGCCAGCACCGTGCGCGTTCGCGCCTTCTCCGCGAGATCGCTCGCGCCCCGCAGATGACGCACCAGCACGAACATCTCGAACAGCAGCGTCGGGACCCATCCCGCGAGGAACACCGCCGCCCATCCCGCCGAATCGGTCCACGCCGCCACGGCGCTCGACACGAGGCCCAGCAGCGACGCCGCCGCCAGCCCGCCGAACGCGAGCCACACCAACACGCGCGCCGTTCGCTGGCGACGTGCTTGCCCGACGAAACGCAGAACCACCTCCAGCACGAGCGGCGGCGACAGCGCGGTGAACGCCGAGTCGAGCACCGAGAACGCAGGCGCACCGAGCACATGATGCGCGAGCGTCGAGAAGTTCCACCCGAAGAGCACGAAGCACAGCGCAGCGAGCGGACGCGCCAGCGCGCTGCGCCGACCCGACACCAGCGCCGTCACCGCGAGCGACAGGTGGCCGATCGCCGCGAGCAGCGACATCCAATCTCGAAGGTCTCTCATGACGGACGCAGCCGCATCTTGCACTATCATCGTGTCATGTCGAACCCGTCCGATGCCGTCCTCGTCGTCGACGACGACGTGGCCATCGGCAAGGTCCTCGTCGCGCTGCTCCAGCAGCGCGGGCTCGAAGCCGCGCACGTACCGTCGGCGGAAGACGCGATCCGCGCGCTCGACGCTCGGCCCTACGACGTCGTGCTCTCCGACATCCGCATGCCCGGCATGGACGGCATGACGCTCCTCGATCACGTCGGAGCCCGTTTTCCAGGCCTGCCGGTGGTGCTCGTCACGGCGCACGGCTCCGTCGCGCTCGCCGTCGAGGCCATGAAGCGCGGCGCCGCCGACTTCGTGCAGAAGCCCTTCGACATGGACGAGATCGGATTCGTCGTCGAGAAGGCGCTCGCCTCTTCGCGTAAAGCGCGCGCCGGCGTCCCCGCTGCTCCGGCCCTACGCGATCGCAGCTTCGTCGGCGAGTCGCACGCGATGCGCGAGGTGTTCGCCACCATCCGCAAGGTCGCTCCCACCAATGCCACCGTGCTCGTCCGCGGCGAGACCGGCACCGGCAAGGAGCTCGTCGCGCGCGCGCTCCACGCAGCGAGCCCACGCAAGGACGAAGCGTTCGTCAGCGTCCACTGCGCTGCGCTTCCCGAGACGCTGCTCGAGAGCGAGCTCTTCGGACACGAGCGTGGGGCATTCACCGGCGCCGCGCAGCGCAAGCCTGGGCGCGTCGAGCTCGCTCACAAGGGCACGCTCTTCCTCGACGAGATCGGCGAGGTCCCGCGGTCGGTGCAGGTGAAGCTCCTTCGCGTCATCCAGGAGCGCGAGCTCGAACGCGTGGGCGGGACGCAGACCATCCGCGTCGACGTGCGCATCATCGCCGCCACACATCGCGATCTCGAGGCGATGGTCGAAGCCGGAGACTTCCGCGAAGACCTATTTTATCGGCTCGCGGTGGTGCCCATCACCATCCCGCCGCTCCGCGAGCGCACCGACGACGCGGCCCGTCTCACGCGACACTTCGTCACCGATCTCGCGAAGGGAAGCGCGCATCCCGCGTTGCGCATCGACGCCGACGCCGTTGCGCTGCTCGCCGAACAGCCATGGCCGGGCAACGTGCGGCAGCTCCAGAACTTCGTGGAGCGGCTCGTGGTGCTCGCCGACGACGACGTGATCCGGCGCGCCGACGTGGAGCGCGAGCTGACGCGTATCCCCGGAGTGGCGACGCGCGCGGATGCGAGCGCGGCTCCAGGTGCGAGCAACGGCGACGACAGCGACGGCAACACGGGGGGCCTCGCGCTCGACACCCGGCGCAAGGAGACCGAGAAGGAGGCGCTCGTGGAGGCGCTCGCCCACGCCGGCAACAATCGTACGCGCGCCGCCCGCCTCCTCGAAGTGAGCCGCCGCACCCTCTACAACAAGCTGAAAGAGCACGGGCTCGAGTAGGCGGCCCCCGGCGGCGGCGACGAATTTCGCAAAGCGGGAACTTTTCGTCCGCACTGCAGTCCCAGCTCCATGGACAGGGCACCTGCGCGAGAAGCCTCCCGAAACGCCCCAGGCCTCGGCGGCAAGCGCGCGCCCACGCCCGGACAGATGACCGCGGTGATGCGCGCCATGTCGGTCGCCGTCGGTCCGAAGGTCCTGCGCGTGGGGATCGTTCGTGCCGGATGCATCGTCGAAGAGCGCGTGATCAAGCAACGCATCACCGTCACGGTCGGTGCCGGCGAGACGGCGATGTTCGTGCTGCCTTCGCTCGCAGCGTATGCGCGCCCTGTTTTCAGGCTCTTCGAGCGCATCGGCGACGAGTACTGGCTCAACGTGCTCCCCGGCATGAAGGGCCGCATCGCCACCGCCGAAGGCCTCACCGTCATCGACGGCATGAGTGAGGGCGGTCCTCCGCTGAAGCTCGGCGACGACGCGCGCGGCAAGGTGATCCTCGGCGACACGACGCTGCTCTTCCAGTTCGTCGCGCCCCCCATTCCGCAGCCGCGCCCGCAGCTGCCGCTCGGCGTGAAGGCCGGGCTGAAGAACGACTGGACGTTGACGTTCATCGTCGCCGTCAGCTTCCTCGTCCACTTCGGTCTCGTCGGGACCATGTATTCGGACTGGACCGACCCCATCGTCGGCGACCAGTACGACGTCAAAGGCCTCGTCGACATGATCCACAAGATCCCGACGCCGCCGCCGATCGAGGTCCCCGAGACGACTACCGCCGTCGCCACGCCGACCACGGCGGCGCCGCCCGCGACGCCGTCGCCCCGGGCTCAGCCTCCGCTCGCAGACACGCGTCACGCACAGCCTACGGCGACCGATCCGCCGTCGATGTCCAACGACCACTCCGCATCGCTCGTCGCGAAGGCCGAGCAGATGCAGATGCAGATCCTCATCGGCCTCCAGGGCGGTCCCGCCGTCAGCGGCGCGCTCGAGCGCAGCAACGTTCCTCCCGTCGACCTCGGCGCAGTCGCCGAGCGCAACGTCGGCGCAGTCCGCAGCAACAGCGATCTCAAGACCAACAGCGGAGGTCCGATCGCCGCGAACAAGAGCAGCGGCCTCACGACGCTCGGTCCGACCAAGACCGACGGCACGGGCTCGCTCGCCGGTCACGAGACCGCCACCGCGGGTCCCACGGGCATCGCGAACGTCGGTATCGCGGTCACTTCGACGCCGATCGCCAACGCCGACGCCGTCGTCGCAGGCCTGCGCGGTCGCTTCCGCAGCTGCTATCAGACCGGGCTCCTCGGTGACTCGAGCATGACCGGAAAGGTCGTGGTCAGCGCGAGGGTCGGTCCCAACGGTGAGGTGTCGACCGCCGACATCGCTTCGATCTCCGGCCTCTCTCCTGCGGTCGGCCAGTGCATCGCCGGCGTCGTGAGGCGCGCGACGTTCGCTGCGCCGTCCGGTGGCGGAAGCTCGACCTTGCAGATCCCGGTCACGTTCGTGCAGAGCAAGTAGCGCAAGTCACCGCTGCGAATACCGAGCAGGCGTATCCTGCTCGGCGTGAACGCGGCGCGCCACTTCCAGCTCATCCCGCCGGGTGCGCGCGCGCCCGCCGGCGCCGCGGGCTGCGACGGTGTGGTGCCTGGCGCAGCCATCGATCTGAGTCACTGGGAAGGCAACACGACGGCCGCCGAGTACAAGGCCGACACGTCGACGGAGATCGCGCTGCGCTTCGCGCGCTCCGGTGGCACCGTCGATCTCGCGGTCAACAACCACTTCGACGCCGACGGTGTGCTCGCCGTGTACGCGCTGCTTCGCTCCGATGTGGCCATGGCCAACGCCGACCTGCTCGTCGCCACAGCCGAGGTCGGCGACTTCGACGAGTGGCCCAGCGACGAGCGAGGCCTACGCCTCGAGGCCGCGCTGCGGCGGATGGCCATGCTGAAGAGCGACG
>JAXDMI010000215.1:0-3505 GCA_034666145.1 Myxococcales bacterium
CGCGATGCCCGCGGCGCAGGCCAGACCCGCGACCACGACGAGCACATGGCGATCCCGTGCAAGTCCCGTTGGAAAACGCATGGCGTCGACCTCCCCCGGCAAGCCTAACGCCGGATGGCGTCCCGACGGGCATCTTGCGCACTCGGCACGCAACGTCGAGCTCCGAGCGGCCGATGGTCACACGATGACCGCATCGAGGCCGACCGTGGAGAACGACAGCCGGCCTTCGGGGCCGACACTCGACCTGCACACGGACGCGATCATCCTCCGCGAAGGACCGGGCGCCGTTTGCTCGACCTATCTGCGCGGAAGCTCGACCTGTCCGACGGTCACGCCGACGCCGACGCCCACGTCGATCGGGAGCTCCGTGGCCACGCCGACCTCCTCCGAGCGTTCTCCGTTCCTCGTACGCAAGACGGCGTTCCGCGCCGCGCCGGCCATCATCACGGTGGGTCCGAGCCCGGCGATGCAGCGCGTGCAGATCCGCGAGGCAGCCGCGAAGACCGGGAGAGCCGTGGGGGCGGCGGAAATCGCGCCGCCGGGGACAGGGCTGCGCGCGCAGGCCGAAGCGTCGCTACCGTGGCCGGTGCTCGCCGCGCTCGCGATCGGAGCAGGGATGGCGTTCGCCGCGCAGGTCATCGGCGATCGCGCCGGCGAGCTGGCGGCCTTCGTGGCGGTGTTGGCGGGCCTGCGAACGCTGGCGGCGGGGATCCCCGGCAAGTCGCGTGCCCAAACGAGCCGATCGCGCGGGCACTAGTGCCTAATCGCTCGGGTGATTGGCGACGTCGACGGCCTCATCACTTCATCCATGGCTGCTCCGCGCTCTTCGTTCGCCCGCCTTCGGTTCGCTCCTGACCCCGCCAATCGCGCGAGTCGCGCGAGTCGCGCCAGCCGCGCTGGTGCTGCTGGCTCCGGCGGCTCACTCGCACCTCCGATGGATGTTCGGGGGGAGGAGGGGCTCGCGCTCCTCGACTGGCTCGGGCTCGGTCGCCCCGACTTCGGCGCGATCCCCGCGCGCGAGCTCGCGCCTCGTTGCCGTCGTCGGCTCTGGGACATCGAGCGCAACGCGCACGCGCTGCTCCGCGTGCGGACGCGAGCTACTCGCCGTCGCCGAAGCCGCAGGCGAGGGGATGGTGATCTTTGGCTGACCGCGCTGAACGCGACGAGCGCGACGAGCGCGATGATCCCTTCGCGCTCAGCGTGCCGGTGCGATGTCGGCAGCGTCGCCGAGGGCGCCGCGTGCGAGGACCTCGATCGCCTCCGCGAGCGCGGGAGTCTCCGCGGTAGCCGCGGCGCCCAAGCCCACGACGTAGCGCGCGACCTGCAGGATGGCGTTCGTCTCGACGGTCACGCGAATGCGACCGTTCGGGAGCGGCTCTACCTTCATGGTCGGGAGGAGGTTGGTCTGTACCCAGCGCGCCTCCGGCTCACGAACCACGAACGACAGCTCCGCGACCGCGCCGCCGGCATTGAAGCCGTCGACGCTTGCGCGGTGGAACGCGTCGATCGCCTTCGTCTCGGACGAGCGAAACGCCTCGTTGGCGTCGAGGTGCGCCGACAGGATGTTCTCGACGCGGAACCACTTCAGCTTGTCCTCGCGATGACACGTCGCGATGAACCGCGCCGGCCTCCCCATGAAGACGCGGTGCACCGACGCGTGGCGAATCGACATCTGTCCACGGCTCGCGGTGAAGTAGCGGAACCAGAGCGCGCGCTTCTGGGCCGCTGCGTCCTCGATGAGCGCGAGATAGTCCTCTTCCTGCTTCGTCGCCGTGGGCGGAACGACCGCGGCAGGGAGTGAGCGCACGGAGCCGCCCTGCCTCATGTTTGGCGGCAGATTGCGGAGCACCGTCTCGAGCAGACCGTCGCGCGTCTTGCTCTGAGGCAGCCGGAGGAGATGGCGCAGGAGCTCCGGCAGCTGCTCGCGCGAGAACACGACGCCTCCGGGGAACCAGTCCTTCGGAACGCTCCAGTAGACGTGAGGATGATCTTCCTCGCGCTCTAGGTGAAAGACCGCCTGGAGCTCCTTCAGCTTCTCGCGCACGGCCGGCGTCGTCATCTCGAGACGTTCGGCGAGGGCTTTCTGCGTCCACGTCCGCTGGTCGAGGAAGCACTGAACGAGCTGGACGACGGTGACTGTACTGCTGCGTTGACCCACGGTGGCGATGTTAACCGGAACGCAGGAGCGCTCCAGGTAATCTGACGAGGATGCCTCTCGCGCATTCGCTCGTGACGGCTCCGTCCGTCACTCCCGAGCGTCCACCGACGCGGTGGATGCTCTTCCTCCATGGAATCCTCGGCTCGGGCGCCAACTGGCGCACGTTCGCCAAGCAGATCGTCGCCGCCAAACCGGAGTGGGGCGCGGTGCTCGTCGACCTGCGTCTCCACGGCGAATCGCAGCAGGGGTTTCCTCCGCCTCACACGCTGGCTTCGGCAGCGGGTGACGTTCAGGAGCTGATCGCGACGCTCGAGAGCGCGCCGGGCGCGTCGCCTGTTCGCGGCGTGCTCGGCCATAGCTTCGGCGGCAAGGTAGCGCTCGAGCTTGCGCGCCAGCGGAGCGGTGATCTCGATCAGCTCTTCGTCATCGACTCGACGCCCAGCGCGCGTCCCGACGGCCGTGGCTCCGAGTCGACCCAGCACATCGTCGATCTCCTCACGAACCTTCCGACCGAGTTCCCCGATCGCGCGGCGTTCACCGCGTGGATCGAGGCGCGCGGCGTCTCACGCCCCACCGCGATGTGGCTCGCGATGAACGTTCGACCACTCCCCCAGACGACCCGCTTCGTGTTCCGCGTCGACATCGTCGGGATCCGCGAGATGCTCGCCGACTACTTTCGCGTCGATCTCTGGGGCTTCCTCGAGCATCCGCCGCCGAACGCGCCGATGCGCGCGCACCTCATCGTCGGTGGACGCTCGGGCGTCGTCGACGAGGCCGACCGCGAACACGCCAAGCGATGTCCGACGACGACGCTCGACGTGATCGAGGAGGCGGACCACTGGGTCCATGTCGACGCGCCCGATGCCCTGCGCGCACTCGTGCTCGGCTATCTCGGCGCGGTCAGTTGACCTCGTTGTCGTCGACGCCGTTGCCGGCGGCGGCGGCGCCGTCGTCGACGTCGTCCTCGTCTTCGGCTTCGTCGTCCCCGTCATCGTCCGACGACTTCGCGGTGGCTTCGCCCGCCTTCGGCGTGAAGACGATGCGGCCGTCGCCGTTCGAGTCGGCGAGCGCCTTCGGGAGAGCGGCGTAATCGGCGGGCACGTCGCCGATCTCCTTGCCGCGCTCGAGGGCGCCGAGCTCCTGCGCCACCCAGACGTCGAACGGAACGAAGCCGCCGATGCGCGCGACGCCGTTGTCCCACGAGAGCAGGAGGACCGGGTATTCACCGGCGTCGTCGGGCGTTCCGCAGTAGAGGCATGCCGGACGCGACACCTCGCCGTTGAAGTACACGACGTCTTCCGTGAGCATCTCGTACGCCTCGCCGAACGCGGCGACGGCTTCCTCGCC